>DASZUY010000169.1:0-4848 GCA_035547495.1 Parafilimonas sp.
AGAAACGCTAAATGTACTTCCAAATTTCTTTACAAAGAATTTATAACTTGAGCTTAAGAATTTTTTTAACTGACATAATATGCCTCAGCAAAATTCCTATTCAAACCTCGTTCAGCAGTTGCAACTAATGAAAGAATATTATAAATCGAATGCAACCAAAAGTTTTGCTTTTAGAAAAAACCAATTAAAGCTGCTGAAGAAATCTATGCTTAAACATGAAGAAGATTTATATAAATCCTTATATACAGATCTCAAAAAAAACAAGGAAGAAAGTTGGGTAACCGAGATCGGGTTTGTGATTGCTGAAATAAATAATGCAATTAAAAATTTGCACGCCTGGATGAAGACACAAAAAGTTTCAACCAATTTATTAAATCTTCCTTCATCAAGCTTTATAATGCCGCAACCATTAGGCGTTGTGCTGATAATTGGTCCTTGGAATTATCCATTTCAATTATTATTTACGCCTTTGGTGGGTGCAATTGCTGCAGGAAATTGTGTGGTGTTGAAGCCAAGTGAGTTTGCGCCTGCAACATCTTCAGTAATGAAAAAAATTATTGAAGACGTTTTTGATAAAGAATATATATTTTTTACTGAAGGTGAAGGTCATATTGTAATTCCGCAGATGATGAACAACTTTATTTTCGATCATGTTTTTTATACAGGCAGCACATCAACCGGAAAAATTATTTATAAAATGGCTGCTGAAAATTTAATTCCTGTTACACTTGAACTTGGCGGAAAATCTCCTTGCATTATTGAAGATGATGCAAACATTAAGGTAGCAGCAAAACGCATTGCGGTAACAAAATTTTCAAACGCAGGACAAATGTGTGTTGCGCCGGATTATTTACTCGTTCATTCAAAGATTAAAAATGAATTTGTTGATTATTTAATCTTTACTATAAAAAAGTTTTTTACAGAGAACGTTTCAACCAATAGTGAGTATGCAAAAATTATTAACGATAAAAATTTTGATCGATTAATCAGTTACCTGAATAATCAAAAAATTATTTATGGCGGAAAATATAACAGGGAAAAGCTTTTTATCGAACCAACAATTGTTGAAACAGATTCGCTGTTAAACGATTTAATGCAGCAAGAAATCTTTGGGCCGATCCTTCCTGTTATTATTTTTAACTCGGAAGAAGAAGCAAAAAAGATCATCGAACAAAATCCCAATCCGCTTGCGCTGTATGTTTATACATCATCAAAACAAAAAGAAAATTACTGGCTTAATAACATTGCTTTTGGTGGCGGATGCATAAATAATTCAAGCTGGCATCTCACGAATTATAATTTACCGTTTGGCGGAATTGGAAACAGCGGCATAGGAAAATATCATGGTAAATATTCTTTCGAAACTTTTAGTCATTACAAAGCAATCATGAAAACGCCAACCTGGTTCGATCCGGCATTACGTTATCCGCCATTGCAAGGAAAATTGAAATTGTTTAAGCGAATAATTAGATAAACATCGCGATTCTTTAATATTTTTTAAGCATATGTCTGTTAGTTTTGCTGCAATATTTACCGTATGAATAAGCTTGGAAATTTTGTTGAAGGAAAATGGATTGAAGGTGATGGTGAAGGGCAAATTTTACGCGATGCTGTAACTGGCGAAGCAATTACAACTGCAACCACGCAAGGTTTAGATTTTAAAGCAATGATTGATTATGCGCACAATGTTGGAAATCCAAATTTGCGCAAGCTAACTTTTCATGAACGCGGCAGAATGTTACGTGCATTGGCGATGCATTTACGAAATCATCTCGATAAGTTCTATGCGCTTTCTTATAAAACAGGTGCAACAAAAGCAGATAGCTGGATAGATATTGAAGGCGGCATCGGAAATCTTTTTTCTTACGCCTCGTTAAGAAAAAAATTTAGTGATGAAATTTTTGCGGTCGATGGCGAAGGCTTGAATTTAAGCAAGAACAACACATTCATGGGTCATCATATTTTGGTGCCGAAAGAAGGTGTTGCTATTCACATCAACGCATTTAATTTTCCTGTTTGGGGCATGTTAGAAAAAGTGGCTGTGAATTGGCTTGCTGGTGTTCCTGCTATTGTGAAACCTGCTACCATTACAAGCTTTTTAACGGAAGCGGTTGTAAAAGCAATTATCGCTTCAAAAATTTTGCCTGAAGGTGCAATACAATTGCTTTGCGGTAATGTTGGTGATCTGTTAGATCACGTAACATCACAAGATGTGATAACATTCACCGGCTCAAAATCAACTGCATTAAAATTAAAAAAGCATGAAAGAATTTTAAACGAATCTGTTCCATTCAACATGGAAGCAGATAGTTTGAATTGTATTGTGTTAGGTGATGATGTATCGCCGCAAGATGCAGAGTGGGATATTTTTATTAAAGAGATCAGGAAAGAAATGACGGTAAAAGCGGGACAAAAATGTACAGCCATCCGCAGAATTTTTGTTCCTGAAAATAAAATGGAAGATGTATGGAAAAGTTTAAAGCAATCTTTATCGCAAACAGTTATTGGCAACCCATTAAATGATAAAGTGAGAATGGGTTCGCTGGTTGGTAAATCTCAACGCGAAGAAGTAAAACAGCAAGTGCAAAAATTATTGGCATCATCACAAATAATTTATGGTTCATTAGATAGTGTTAATGTTGTTGACGCAGATGCAAACAAAGGCGCATTTCTCTCGCCATTGTTATTATTAAACGAAAAGCCCTTTGCATCAACAGCAGTGCATGAAACAGAAGCGTTCGGACCAGTGAGCACGATAATGCCTTACAAGAATTTGGATGAAGCGATTGCGTTGAGCAAGATGGGCAAAGGTTCTTTGTGTTCATCAATCGTAACTGCAAATGATAAAATTGCAAAGCAATATGTGTTGGGTTCAGGTACACATCACGGAAGAATTTTAGTGCTGAATAAAGATTGCGCAAAAGAAAGTACAGGTCATGGTTCTCCGTTGCCGATGTTGGTACATGGAGGTCCGGGCAGGGCTGGTGGCGGCGAGGAAATGGGTGGTGTGCGTGGCGTGAAACATTATATGCAAAGAGTAGCGGTTCAAGGTTCGCCAACAACAATCACAAACATCACAAACATTTATCAGCAACATGCAAAAGGTTTGGAAACAGATGTTCATCCTTTTAAAAAATATTATGAAGAATTAAACATCGGCGATCAAATCATTACACAAAAAAGAACCATAACCAGTGAGGACATAGATAAGTTTGCTGATTTAAGTGGCGATCATTTTTATGCGCATATTAAAACTACTGATTTCACCGGAACTATGTTTGAGCAACAAGTTGCGCATGGCTATTTTATTATGAGTATCGCCGCAGGTTTGTTTGTTGACAGTTATGAAAAAAATCCTGTGTTACTAAATTATGGAATTGATGAATTGCGGTTTACTAAACCAGTTTATCCGGGTGCGGAAATTTATATCAAGTTTACATGTAAAGAAAAATTGCCGAATGATAGAAGAATCATTAATAATCCGGAAGACTTTAAACGTGGCGATGATATTGAAAAAGGCATTGTAAAGTGGTTGGTTGAAATGCTTGATGAAACAAACGAGCAGGTTGGCATCGCAACAATCTTAACAATGGTAGCTAAAAAAAATTAGTGATATGATACACCAATTCAACGACGGTTATGTAAAAACCGAAACACATAATGGGGTAACAACGATTGAATTTTTTCATCCGCAAAGCAATTCGCTGCCAGGAAAAATTTTAGAAGCGTTAGCACAAGAAATCCATTTTGCAGGAGAGGATGATAACTGCAAACTGATCTTGTTGCGCAGTGGTGGTGACAGAGCATTTTGTGCCGGCGCTTCTTTTGATGAACTGGCTTCAATTACAAATGAAACAGAAGGAACAAGATTTTTTCTAGGGTTTGCGCATGTAATAAATGCAATTCGCAAATGCCCAAAATTTGTGATCGGCAGAATCCATGGTAAATGTGTTGGCGGTGGTGTTGGCATTGCCGCAGCATGTGATTATTCTTTTGCGCTTGAAGGAGCAGATGTTAAACTAAGTGAGCTTGCTTTAGGCATTGGACCTTTTGTTGTTGGTCCTGCAATTGAGAGAAAAATCGGCGCAGCTTTTTTTAGTCAATTAAGTATTGATGCATCATCATGGCATAGTTCAGATTGGGCACATCGCAAAGGTTTATATTTAGAATTACATCATTCTGTCGAAAGCCTTGATGAATCCATTCAAGGTTTACTTAACTCTTTACTACATACTACTTCAGCTGCAATAGCTGCATTAAAAAAAGTTTTATGGCAAGGCACCGAAAATTGGGATAAACTTTTGCATGACCGCGCAACCATCAGCGGCAAACTTGTTTTAAGCGATTTTACAAAAAACTATATAAAGGCTTTCAAAGAAAAGCAAGCCGCAAAAAAATAAAATAAAAGTTAGTTTCTTAGTCCCAAAAATCCCTTTAATATCAAGCCTTACATTTGCAGCAAACGATAATGCATGGAAAAATTAAGTGAGTTAGCAGAAGCGATGGTAGGAAGTGAGATTGTAAAGCTTGGAAACGCGATTAGTGAACGTAAAAGAAAGGGTGAGCAGATTTATAATTTTACAATAGGCGATTTTGATCCTGAAATTTTTCCAATACCAAAAAGATTAGAAGAACTTATTATTGAAAGTTATCAGCATCATAACACCAGCTATCCTCCCGCCGAAGGTGTTTTTGAATTGCGTGAATCGATTTCAACCTTTATAAAAGAATGGGAAAATTTAGAATACACTTTGCCTGAAATTCTTGTTGCATCCGGTGGAAGACCGTTGATTTATTCACTCTTTAAAGCTTTGGTTAATGAAGACGATAAAGTAATCTACGCTGTTC
>DASZUY010000170.1:0-5562 GCA_035547495.1 Parafilimonas sp.
GCGCAGGTAAGTTGCCGTTTAATAAATAAGGATTGGGCTGCGGATTTGAATTTGTATCAACATGCAATGAGCCATCAGGATTGTATAAATAATTTTGAGAAGGGTCTCTTCCGTTTGTACGATAAAAAATATAATCGCCATCTAAATCAAGCTCTGCGCCTTTTTTTAATTTTTTCTGAAGTGCTAAGTCAAAACCAACATTTGTCCATGGCGTGTAATTATTCGAAACGGCATCGTTGTATGCAGTAAAATTTTTCAAACTATCGTAAATATTCGAACGCGATGTTGAATAGAATTTTTGATTATCAGCTAATCCATTAATCGTAAATGTGAGGGTTGTTTTATCGTTGATTAAATAATCCAGGCCTGTTTTAAAATCAAATGGATAATCAGAAAATCTTCCGTAAGTATGTTGCTCATAATATTTATTAAACGGTTCATCTCTGCTGCTTCTGAAACTGCGGTTTATATAAATATCATTAAATCCTTTCCATGCACTGTAACCATAATTGCCAAACAAATTTATTTTACCATGACGCCAATTGAAATTTAAACTGTTGGTATTTTTAAAATAATTGGCGAAGATTTCACTTGTAGTAAAGCTGCCATTAAAGCCATTATTTTTATTCTTTTTTGTTTTGAAATTGATGATGCCTGAGTTGCCAGATGCATCATATTTTGCAGAAGGCTGTGTCATCAATTCAATTTGATCTAGCTGGTTTGCCGGAAGATTGCGCAGGTAGTTTGCAAGGTCTTGTCCGCTTAAATACGCGGGCTTTCCATCAATCATAATTATTACACCTTGCTTGCCCTTTAATTTAATATTACCGTCGTTGTCAACTGTAACGCCCGGAGATTTTTCAAGCACTTCCAAGGCCGATAAACCTGTGTTGGTTTGCGACGCATCAACATTTACAACTGTCTTATCAATTTTATTTTCAACAAGCGGTCTTGTAGCCGTTACACTTACGCCTGCAAGTTGTTTTTCATCTTCCGTAAGTTTTATTTCATTGAGATGGATGTTTGAACTTTTTATTTCAAAAGCAGGTAAAAAAACTTTTTTATAACCTACAACTTCAGCTTTTAAAAAATAATTACCGGGTTTAATATTATCAAATTCAAACTTGCCCTGCTTATCAGATATCTCAAGTTTTACAAGCGAAGAATCTTTTGTTTTTAATAATGAAAGTGAAGCTGCTTCAACAGGTTTATCAGCATTTGAAACATTGCCTGAAACGCTAAATTGTTGGGCTTTCGCCGAAATGGTTATTAAAAAAATGAGAATTAAAAAGAAAAATAGGTGTAAATATTTTTTCATAAATGCTGGTTTCGATTTTTGATTGCCTTGCAAATTCTACCAGCATTTAAAACAAAAAATTATAAATAAGGACGGGCGGAAATGTTTTAATTTAATTGGCAGCCACTCATCCTATAATAAAAAGTCCTGCCATTTCGGGCAGGACGATATATGTGGAGATTGAAATTATTTAGAGACCTTCTTCAGCAGAAGCGTCAAACTCATTCTTTGTTTTGTTTACAACTTTGCTTGCTTTATCTTTTATTTTATTGTAAGTGTAAGAAACATCATCTGCAAAATCGTTGTAAGAATCTTTAATACCGGCGGCACGTTGAGAAATTTTTCTTCTTGTTTCTTCGCCGCTATCTGGTGCAAATAAAACACCCAATATAATTCCAACCGCAACACCATTTAAAAAAGTTCGGAAATGCATAATAACAAGTTTTTAAATTTTTTTAATTTTTTAAAGTTAATTCATTTATTTAACCCTCAAAACCATCTTGCGGCAGCGTAGGAGTTTTAATCATATATGCTATTATTGCTCCACTTGCTCCTAAACATGTTAAACCAGCAAATATTAACATCATTATTTTAAGTTTATGCATTCTATAAAGAAAATTTTATGCCGTATTAAGCTGCTGGTCATTTCAGCATGCATAATCCATTAATAGAAAAAGTTTGGGCAAACTCATCTACAATTTTAGCCTGAATAAGTTTCCTAATAGTTGCATAAACAACTTTTACAAATTACTTTTGCGTTCTAATTTTTTGCTGATATGAAAATACTTGTGTGTATAAGTAAAACACCCGACACAACTTCTAAAATTTCTTTCAAAGATGATAATACAAAGTATGAAGAATCAGGTGTTCAATGGATCATAAATCCCTACGATGAATGGTACGCTTTAGTTAGAGCAATTGAATTAAAGGAAAAAAATCCTTCCGCTCAATTGCATATTGTAAATGTTGGTGGTGCGGATAACGATCCCATCATAAGAAAAGCATTAGCACTTGGCGGTGATGAAGCAATCCGCATAAATACAACAAGTGATGACAGTTATTATATCGCTTCGCAAATTGCAGAAGTTGCCAGGCAAAATAATTATGATCTCATCTTAACAGGAAAAGAAACGATTGACTATAATTCATCTTCTGTTGGCGGAATGCTTGCTGCTTTACTTGATTTGCCATTTATTTCTTTGGCAACAAAATTTGAGTTGAATGAAAACACAGCAACTGTTACAAGAGAAATAGAAGGTGGTGAAGAAGTGGATGAAATAAACCTGCCTGTGGTTGTTAGTTGTCAAAAAGGTGTTGCCGAGCAACGCATACCAAACATGCGCGGCATTATGGCTGCAAGAACAAAACCACTAAAAGTTGTTGAGCCTGCTGCTGTTGATGCGCTCACAGAAATTGTAAGTTTTGAGTTGCCTCCTGCAAAAGCAGGTGTAAAACTTATTCCAGCAGATAATGTTGAAGAGTTAGTTAGATTACTTCATGAAGAAGCTAAAGTGATTTAAATTTTTACCAATAAAAATATTTCAATGGTACTTGTATTTATTGATCATTCAGATAAGCAAATAAAAAAATCAACTTACGAAGCAATAAGTTATGCCGCTGAAGTTGCAAAGCAAATAAACACAACAACTGAAGGTTTATTGTTAGGAAATGTTTCAGATAATCTTGCAGATTTAGGAAACTATGGCTTAACAAAAATTCATCATGTTGCAAACGATGCATTAAATAATTTTGATGCCCAGGTTTACGCACAAGTTGTTGCAGAAGCCGTTAATCAGTTGCATGCAGATGCTTTAATTTTTAGTCATACTCAAACAGGAAAATCTATTGCGCCATTTGTTGCAGCAAAATTGAAAGCGGGTTTAGTTTCAGGCGCTGTTGCTTTGCCTGTTACTTCAAACGGGTTTGTTGTAAAGAAAAATGTGTTCAGTGGAAAAGCGTTTGCAAATGTTGCCATCAATTCACCAATAAAAATCATTTCGCTCAATCCAAATAGTTTTCCTGTTAAAAAAGTTGAAGGCAATGCTTCCGTTGAAACGCTTAACATAAACGTTCCATCTTCTAAAATAAAAATTACCGCAACCAATAAAGTAGAAGGCGAAGTACCTTTAACTGAAGCTGAAATTGTTGTAAGTGGCGGTCGCGGTTTAAAGGGACCTGAGAACTGGAAAATTGTTGAAGACCTCGCGCATGAATTGCATGCAGCAACTGCATGCAGTCGCCCCGTTGCAGATGCAGGCTGGCGCCCGCATCACGAGCACGTTGGGCAAACGGGTATTCAAATCGCGCCTAATTTATACATTGCAATCGGCATCTCCGGCGCCATACAACATCTTGCCGGCGTTAATCGCAGCAAGCACATTGTTGTAATCAACAAAGATCCTGAAGCACCGTTTTTTAAAGCTGCAGATTATGGCATTGTTGGCGATGCGTTTGAAGTTGTTCCAAAACTTACTGAGGCAATTAAAAAATTGAAAGGCAGTTAGTATTCAAGGTTCTTATTATTCATCGAGGCAAATAAAAATAAATGTGAAGGATATCGCAGCCATTCATCAATTGATATCCGATTTACAAGAGGCATAAAGTGACAACTTCGGCATAATTTTTTTATTATTATGTTCGAACTTCAAAAGTTAATCATGCAAAAATTTTTCCTTGCAGCAATCTTATTTTTAATCGTTCTTAATTTTTCCAATTGCCGCAGCGGTTTGGTAACGATGACAAATAGTTGCTATAAAGCAATACAAACCGGCAAATCAGATAACGATGCAGGCAATTATACTGATGCATTAACACAGTTTGATAATGTTTTAAAACAATGCGATGCGTATGATGCAAAAGAACAGGCATATGCAGGCAAAGCCGCAGCTTATAATGGACTGCAGCAATATCAAAATGCATTGGATGCAGCAAACGCAGGTTTAAAAATTAAAAGCACAAGTCTTGATAATTTGTTTGAAAAAGCAAATGCGGAATCAGGATTAAATATGAATGCAGATGCGAAAGCAGACTTGGCAAAAATTGCTGACCTTACTTCACAAAACCGCAACACAAGTGAACGTGCAACCATTTATGCGAAGATGGCTTCAATTGATGCAAAGAATGGAATGTATGATGATGCAATGAATAACATTAATTCTGCTATTTCGCTCGATAATAAAAACGCTGATCTATATATTGTGCAAGGAGATATTTATAATTCAATGGGTAATTATTCTTCAGCGCAATCATCTTATGATAACGCATTAAGAAATGGTGCAAGTGCGCAAAAAGTTTGGCAGGCAAAGCTGGAATCAGAAATTACATCGTTACAAAAAAAATACGGCACACAAGATGCGCAGCAAATGGCAAATAAAATTTCTGCCGATGACAAAGCAATGCTTTGTGCGGATATTTTAAAAGCAAAATCAAACAACGTTAAAAATATAAACATCGACCTGCTGCAGGTTGCGGTTTGTAAATAAAAACATCAACCATGAAAAAAATAATTTTATACGCAATAACTTTTAGTTTAATTATCGCGAGTTGTAAAAGTTTAAACAATACACAAAAAGGAACTGCGATCGGTACAACAGCGGGTGCGGCTACAGGCGCAATTATTGCCGGCAAACACAACACCGTTCTTGGTGCAATTATCGGTGCTGCGGTTGGCGGCGCAGGTGGTTATGCTATTGGCAGATCAATGGATAAACAGGCGGAAAAAATTAAACAGCAAGTGCCCGATGCGCAAGTTGAACGTGTTGGTGAAGGCATCAATGTTACATTTAATTCGGCTTTATTGTTTCAAATTAATTTATATGATCTAAGTGATTCTGCGAAGGAGAATCTCGATAAGATGGCTGGTATTTTTAATGAATATCCTGAAACGAATATTTTAGTTGAAGGGCACACAGACGATACCGGCACAGAAGAGTTTAATGAACAACTCTCAGAAAAAAGAGCAGAAACTGTTGCGAATTATTTAGAAGCAAAAGGTGTAAACCCTTCAAGATTTACTGTAAAATGGTATGGTGAAACACAACCAAAATATCCAAACAACAGCGACGCTAACAGAAAATTAAACAGGCGTGTGGAGTTAGGTATTATCGCAAATGATCAAATGAAAAAAGAAGCAAAAAGCGGTGATTTAAATAATCAATAACGCAATTATAATTTTAAGCAATATCGAGTGCTTTTACATCTGCTTTATACTTTTTAGGAAGAAGAATATATTTAATAAGATTGTCAAGTTTAATCCATTTAAAAAA
>DASZUY010000171.1:0-5945 GCA_035547495.1 Parafilimonas sp.
GCAGGCTACTTCTCTTACAGAAGGCTTTGATAATCTTTCAACTTCCGGCTGGACGCTAATTAACCACTCATCCGGAGGAGGCGGATTAACATGGTTCCAGGGAGACAGTCGCGCATTCAGTGCCTTTGATGGCAACGATACAATGTATGCTGCCGCTAATTATCAAAGTGTAAGCCGTGCAACAGGTACAATAAATAATTGGCTTATTTCACCGCAAATAAGTATTGCTAATGGAGGTGCTATAACCTTCTATACACGTACTAAAGACAATTCGGTATTTCCGGACAGGCTTGAAGTACGATTAAGCACAAACGGCTCAAGCACGAATGTGGGTACAACGGCTAATGATGTTGGTGATTTTGCAACAGTATTAGTTAGTGTAAATCCATCGCTTGATGCTAACGGCTATCCCACCGGATGGACACAATATACTGCTAACATCCAGTCGGGATTAGGCACATCAGGAAGAGTAGCATTTCGTTACTTTGTTACAAACGCAGGTTCAAGTGGCACTAATTCAAATTACATAGGTGTTGACGCTTTCTCTTTTCAAAGCGTTTTGCCTGTTACACTTTTTAATTTTACAGGTCTTATTAAGGATAACAAAGCAGTACTTACATGGTCAACAGCAAATGAAATTAATAACAAAGGCTTTGACGTTGAAGTAAGCCGCGATAATAAAACATTTGCAGCAGTAGGATTTGTTGCAGCAGTTAAAACCTCAACAGGAATAAATAATTACAGCTTTACCGATGACAAAATATTAAGCGGATCAAATTATTACAGGCTTAAGCAAATTGATAACGATGGCGCTTACAGGTATTCAACTGTTGTAAAACTCGATCTTCAAAAATTCGCATGGACTATATTTAACAGCTCATCTGCTAATCCATGGATTCAGTTGCAAACAAAAGCATCGTCTAACATAATGGTGCAAGTTGTTTCAGTAAACGGGCAGGTAATTCAAAACATCAACAAAGGTAATCTTGCACAAGGCACTTATAATATTCCATTAAATCTAAATTCATCATCACATGGAATTTATGTTATAAGATTGTTGGTTGATAAAGATGGCTATACACAAAAAGTGATGAGATAATATAAGTTTATATAAACCGTTTTCGTAAAACAGATAAAGCAATAAACGCTTTATCTGTTTTTTTTAGTTATACAACAAACTCTTTTAGTTTATCTAAATAAGATTTTTCTTTATGTAGGAAATGCTTTTTGTAATGCTATCGAAAGGATCGCCGGGCGTTGTATCTTGTTCAACAAAATAATATTTCATTCCGGCTTTATCAGCATACTTAAAAATATTTTTAAAATCAATAGTTCCATTACCAACTTCTGTAAACGAATGTGGAGGTGTTTTATCCATATCCTTTACATGCCATAACGGAAAACGCCCGGGATGTGTATTAAACAATTCAATCGGATCATGACCAGCTTTAGTAATCCAGTAAAGATCAACTTCAAATTTTACAAGATTTTTATCAGTATTATTTAAAAGTATGTCGTAAGGCAGTTGATCATTATCTTTTATAAATTCAAAGTCGTGATTGTGATAACATAATTGTATGCCGGCTTTTTTACAAGTCTCTCCACCCGTGTTTAAATATTCTGCTAGTTTCTTGTAATGATCAATGTTGCCACGTTCATTAGGAGAAAGCCAGGCACATACCATATAACTTAAACCAACCGCTTTTGCATCATCAACTGCCCTGTTCCAGTCGTGCAGAATTGTTCCCATCATGTCTTTACCATTATCTTTATCTTCACCCAACCTGTAATGGCTGCTTGGCATAATTAAACCATTTTGTTTTAAAAGTGCAGCAAAAGATTTTGCATCCATGCCATAAAAATTTTCCGTGCCGGTATAAGTTGCACCTTCAACAGAGTTATAACCAATCTGCGCAACCTTTGCAAGGGTTTGTGCAGGATCTTTTTGCATTGCATCTCTTACCGTATATAATTGTAATCCTATGTAAGAATGATTGAAATTGAAAAAAGATGGTTTAACTGCCAATGCAACAGAAGCAAGTGATGTTGTTTTAAGAAATGATCTCCTGGTAGTCATATTAAATAATTATCGTTAGAAATAATTTTAAAGGTAAATTAATCTGCAGCACAAAACCAACTTGTTTGTACTTATAATAATTATAATCAGAATAAAAATTGAATTAATGCTTAATAAGTAGCATGTGAAATAAATTTCGGCTTAGACATAATTTCCTCTGCAATGGGAACTGACATTAATCTGGCGCACAAAGAATCAGGAATATGTTCTTTTACTACACGATTGTATAATTTTTTATGTGCAGCATTATCTAAGTGTATACCATCTCCCGAATCATATTGATATAAAATGCTGTCAACACTTGATGCTAAACCCGTCTGAAAGTCTATTGCTTTATTTCCATAATAACTCATCACCCACGCATAAACCTGATTTTGACGCTTAACCTGTTTAGCGCTAAAAAAATTTCTTGGCTGCGTAGTAGTAACCCATACTAAAATATTATGATTAGCTGCTCTTGTTGTTATTCTTTTAAGATTCTCCTCTTGTTCAGTTACTGTATAGTAATTTGACACATCGTTTGATGGATAATTAATAATAATTGCATTTGCATGCATTTGTATAGCAGCAGATATGTTATGACCTTTTCTGGGCTTTGGTCTGCCCGGGGGAGGTGTATAATCGTTTGCCTGGGCATCATATGTTGTAGTACCTGCTACTGCAAGATTGTCTACAACATAATTTGGGTTTATTGCTTTTAAGTATTCGGTATACATATAAGCCCAGGATTTCGTAATATCAGTTACGCCATCACCGGCTGCAGTTGACGACCCTAAAATTACAATGTGAAAAGGCTCTACACAGTTTTGTGTGTGTGCTTTAAAAAATAAAAGTAACATCAATGAGAAAAAAATGCAATTCTTCATTTCGGGTGTTATTGATTGTGGGTATGAAATAAATAAAAAATGTTCCCTTAAAAAACTTTTTTATTGCAAGCAAGTATTTATAGTTGATTTATTGTTGATAATATAACAAATTATCATTGTGAATATAAGGTTGTAATATGATGAAGCTATTTGAATTTTAAAACTGAACTTAAGAATTTTAAACCCGTTGCATAAAATTCTGATTAAGCAGATATTTTATCTGCATTAATTTTTTTTTTACGCTTATCTATTTCCTCGCAAAGCGATTTAAAAATATCATCAATGCTTCCCTCGCCTTTTATATGTACTACTTTATTAAACCGCGCATAATAGTCAGCCACGGGTTTGGTTTTGTTTTCATATTCCTCAATGCGGCTTCGTATAATATTTTCGTCTACATCATCACTTCTACCACTGCTTTCGCCTCTGTGCAATAAACGTTTTATAAGTTCATCTTCGGAAACATCAAGCGCAAGCATTACCGCAATAGAAGTTTTTTTAAGATGAAGTAATTTATCCAAAGCTTCTGCCTGCGCATCAGTACGGGGAAAGCCATCAAATAAAAAACCTTCTGCCTCCGGATGTGTTTCCAGAGCGGTGCTTATCATTCCAATTACAACTTCATCCGGAACCAGCTGCCCTTTATCAATAAAATTTTTTGCTTCAATGCCAAGCGGCGTGTGCAAAGCCATCTCATTTCGCAACAAGTCGCCTGTTGAAAGATGCTTCAAACCATATTTGGTAATCAGGTTTAAACTTTGTGTGCCTTTTCCGCTTCCTGGCGGTCCAAATAAAATAATATTGAACATGTTACTTGCCAACCTTAGTGGCAAATATAATTAACAGAGGCTAAAAATTAACATCTTTCATTAATCAAAAAAGAATCTGCGTTTAACAAACATTCGTAACTTTTAGTTGTTATGAAAAGAATGAATAATTTCAGATATTTTTTCTACATTACTCATTCTATCTTGTAGTCATCACTGTAAAAACAATTTTATGAATAATGATAATGAAAACAATAACATTTATTCAAAAACAGACACAAATAAAATTGCATTAAGCAATGAAGAGTGGAAGAAAAAATTATCTCCCGAAGTTTATCATATTGCACGTGAGAAAGGAACGGAAAGACCGTGGAGCAGCAAGTATGAAAATTTGAATGAAATAGGAACTTATTATTGTGCAGTTTGCGGTAATGCATTATTTGAAAGCAATACAAAATTTGAAAGCGGTTGCGGTTGGCCAAGTTTTTATAAGCCTATTTCTAAAAGTTCAATTATTTATGCAAATGATACCAGCCATGGTATGAAACGCACAGAAGTTATGTGCGGCAGATGCGGTTCGCATTTAGGGCATGTGTTTGAAGATGGACCGCCACCAACAGGTTTGCGTTATTGCATTAATGGCGTTGTGCTTGATTTTGAAAAAGCAAAAGAGGCTGAAGAAAAATATAACAAAGGGGAAAATAAACCTGACGATTTTGATGCTGATAACTAAAGATCATCATATTGATAGATACTATCTAAGGTTGCATCAGGTGGCATATTGAAGATAGTTTTAATGATGCCATCTTTTAAACCATAAACCCATCCATGTAATACGGGAGCATTGTGATATTTCCATGCACGCTGAATAATTGATGTTTTTGCAAGCCGTAGCACTTGTTCTTTTACATTTAACTCAACAAGCCTGTCAGTACGCGCTTCTTCATCATCAATAGCGTTTAATTCATCTTTATATAAACTGTAAACATCTTTTATATTGCGCAGCCACATGTTTAAAACAAATTTGTAATCATGTTTAGTCATAGCTGCTTTTACACCACCACAACCATAATGACCACAAACAATTACGTGCTCAACTTTTAAATGATTTACTGCATAGTCGAGCACACTTAAAAGATTTACATCAGTATGTATAACAAGGTTGGCAATGTTACGGTGCACGAAAATCTCGCCGGGTTGTGTACCTGTAATTTTATCTGCAGGCACCCGGCTGTCGCTGCAACCAATCCATAAAAATTTGGGTGTTTGCAATTTTGCAAGCCGCTTAAAATAATCAGCATCATTCTGCACCATTTCATGCGCCCATGCTTTATTATCCTGCAATAATTTTTCGTAAGCCATCATTAAAAAGTTTTCAAATCTAACTTTCCTGCATTGCAAGAATAGCGTGAAGTTTAATTACTGATTCTTCTCTTCCACATAAATCAGCCAGCGTCATTTTATCTAAAACCTGGTCTAAAGTAAACTGGATAATTTTCCAGAGTGATCTTGCAGAACAATCAACTGAATTGGTGCAAAGATTTAATGCGCCAATATGTGAAGCGCAAAATTCCTTGTCGAACAATGCGCCACCTAAGGTTTTTAGAACCTGGTTGATGTTAATTTCAGATGTTGGTCTTGATAAAACATAACCACCTTTTTGTCCAGGTGTGCTTTTTACAAAACCACCTAACCGCAACTGACGTGCAAGCTTGGCAACATAATGCGGCGTTAAGCCTTCCGCTTCGCTGATCTGCGGAATACTTAAACCGGTTTTTTCATCTCCACATCTTGCAATGCGAATCAGAATGCGAATACCATATTCTTCCTGTGCGGTTATCTTCATAATTCAAAAGTTAATTTGTTGACTAAGTTGATTAGTTGAAATGTTATTTATCAACTAATCAACCTTTCAACTTATAAACTATTGTTGTTGCTGCTCAACACTCATCGGGTCAACATCATAAGTCTTAATGAAGTATTGTCTCAATTCTTCAACCGATGCATCATCGTTTTGCTTAGTACAAACTTTTTCATACTCCTGCATTAATGCATCAGCAATATCTCCTGCTGCACTTCTTTCAATTTGGTAACGATGTAAAATGAACAATAACTCACCATCTTTAAACAAAGAAATAGTTGGTGAGCTTGGTGTAATGCCCGGCAAATATTTTGAACGAAAAACATTCACCGCATCTTTTTCCATGCCTGCAAAAATGGTTAGCTTTTCGTCAG
>DASZUY010000172.1:0-5823 GCA_035547495.1 Parafilimonas sp.
GATGTATCGCCATTGGGATACATGGGAAGATGGAAAATTCAGTCATATTTTTTTAAGCGATGTTGGGGATATAACAAAGAAAGATCTTATGCCGGATGAACCTTATGATTGTCCGCAAAAACCTTTTGGCGGTGATGAAGATTATATATGGAATCCTGATGGCAAACATGTTTTGTATGTAACAAAGAAAAAACAAGGCACGGCGTATGCGCTCAGTACAAATACAGATCTATACGAGTACGATGTTGCAACCGGTGAAACAAAAAATTTAACCGAAGGCATGATGGGTTACGATATCAATCCATCATATAATAAAAAAGGAGAACTGGCATGGCTTAGCCAAAAGACCGACGGTTATGAAGCTGATAAACAAGATATCATTGTATCAAACGGCAAAACAAAATTAAACTTAACAGCAAGCCGTGATGATATTAATGTTGAAAGTTTTGTTTGGAGTGATGATGATAGAAATATTTTTTTCGTTGCGCCAAAAGATGGAACGCTGCAATTGTTTGAAGTAAATTATCCGGGTTTAACAAAGATGGCGGTGAATGTTCATCAAATAACAAATGGTGATTTTGATATAAGCGGAATTGTTGGTCAGAAAGATAATGAGTTGTTTGTAACAAGAACAGATTTTAATCATGCTGCAGAAATATATTCTGTTGATGTTGACAATGGCAGCATGAAAAAATTAACTTATGTAAATGATAGCATGAATAATAATCTTGCGAAATGCAGCTGGCAAAAAAGATATGTTACAACAACTGATAACAAAAAAATGGTTGTATGGGTAGTATTGCCGCCAAACTTTGATTCAACAAAAAAATATCCAACACTTTTATATTGCCAGGGCGGACCGCAAAGTGCACTTACACAATTTTATTCTTTCCGCTGGAATTTTCAATTGATGGCATCGCAGGGTTATATTATTGTTGCGCCTTGCAGAAGAGGCATGCCGGGCTTCGGCACAAAATGGAATGAAGAAGTTAGTAAAGATTGGGGCGGACAAGTATTAAAAGATTATTTGAGTGCCATTGATGCTGTATCAAAATCGAAGTATGTTGATACATCAAAACGTGGTTGCGTTGGTGCAAGCTTTGGCGGCTTTAGCGTGTATGCTTTGGAAGGTTTGCACAATGGTCGCTTTAAAACTTTTATTGCACATGATGGTGTTTTTGATTTCAGAAGCATGTACGGAACCACAGATGAAATATGGTTTGAAAACTGGGAGAAAGGCGGACCGTACTGGGATAAAAACAATGCTATTGCACAACGATCATTCAGCCAAAGTCCGAGCAATTTTGTAGACAAATGGAACACACCAATTTTAATTATTGAAGGCGGAAAAGATTATCGCGTTCCGTTTGAACAGGCGCAGCAGGCATTCCAGGCGGCACAACTAAAAGGCATTAAAAGCCGGTTCATGATAATGACTGATGAAAATCATTGGGTGCTAAAAGCACAGGATGCTTTAGTTTGGCAACATGAATTTTTTAAATGGCTTGATGAAACGTTGCCGCCTCAAAAGTGAATACAGATTAATGAGATATTAGCAAAAGACTTGCTTTGCAGGAAATAAAATTTCACATTTTAATTTTATTTTACTGAATGCTAAAGTGTGTTCACAACAAGATTGTTTATAGATACACTACATCAACTTTTTTTCCTGTATTCGCAGCTTTATAAATAGCTTCCATAACGCAAAGGTCAATTAAACCTTCTTTACCTGAAATATGATCAGGCAATGGTTTATTTTCAAGCAATAATTTTCCAATGCCATCTAATTGTGCAGCTTGTTGATTGATGTCAGCGAAATGCATATCGCCATTACTTGTTGTACCTCTAAAAGGTCCATAACTTATTGCAGGTGCTAACTGAAAAAATCCATTCTCAGCGGATGCATATAAACGATCAATATTATAACCGTAAGATGTATTGCAATTCGCGATCGCGCGACTATTAAACTGCGATTGCCACACAATAGTTTCTTCAACTTGCGCAAAACGATTTACATCGTGAATGGGTCCATATTGTGCCATAACAGATGTTGGATTTTCACCCAAAATATAACGGGTGCCTTGCACGCAATAAATTCCAAGATTCATTAATGCACCGCCGCCAGACCACCTTTTATTTAATCGCCATTCATTAGGATCATTTATATCAAATGGTTTACTGTTGTTGCCTTCAAAGTTTATAGTTTGATAACCTAACCCTGCTTCCACATATCGCACTTGGCCAAAAACTTTTTGCTGCCCCAATCTTTTCATTTCAAGATTATAGGGTTCGTAATGCAAGCGATAACCAATCGCAAGTTGCACACCTGCTTTATTGCATGCATCAATCATTTCCTTACACTCCTGTGATGAAATTGCCATCGGCTTTTCACAAATCACATGTTTACCCGCTTTTGCCGCACGAATAGTATATTCTTTATGCATTGAATTTGGCAACACCACATAGATCACATCAATATTTTTATTGTTGGCGATGGAATCAAAATTTTCGTAGTTGTAAATATTTTCATCAGCAAGATTGTACTTCTTTTTCCAAGTTTCAGCTTTTACCGGATGACCAGTTACTACACCATTGAGTTTGCAATATTCAGACACTTGCAATCCATCTGCAAGAATTGCGGCATATCTTCCCAAACCTACTAAAGCAACATTTAATTTCTTACCAGCATATTTTGCTTTGCTTTTTATTTTGTTTGATAAAAATGATGGCGCAATTGCAATGCCTGCAGCAGTAATACCAGTTTGAGTTAGAAATGAGCGGCGAGTTGTTTTCTTCATAAATAACGTGTGAAATATAAATGTAGTAAAGCATCAATTTATAAAACATAAAATGATGAAGAGTGGTAAGTATTTCAAATGAGTCAGGCAAGTTTGTATTTATACTTGTGTTCATCATAAGCATTAGTATTGATCTTTAATTAAATTGCCGCATTAATAAAATCCATCGTGAAAAAAATTTCTTTTTTATTTTTTGTGCTGGTGAATTGCATTATCAATACAAATGCTCAATCATCTTTCATTCAAAATGTGTATGCGCGACATTATTTGAATCTTGATGGAAGATGGCATTATATCATCGATCCTTTTGAAACAGGCTTTCGTGGTTTCCAGGGCGCCACTGCAGATGAAAATAATAATCTTACAGGCTTCTTCGAGAACAAACAGCAACAATCAAAATCAGATTTATCAGAATATAATTTTTATAAATCGCCAACATTGAATGTGCCCGGCGATTGGAACTCGCAAAATGAACAATTATTGTATTACGAAGGAACGGTTTGGTATGAACATGATTTTGATTTTCATCCGCAACAAAACAAAAGATATTTTTTGAGGTTCAATGCGATCAATTATGATGCGTATGTTTCATTGAATGATAAAAAACTCGGCGTGCATGCCGGTGGCTTTACGCCGTTTGAATTTGATGTAACAAAGCTGTTGCATGATGGAAATAATTTTATTGTTGTTAAAGTAAACAACACACGCAAAAAAGAAAATGTACCTACAGATAATTTCGACTGGTGGAATTATGGCGGCATCACACGTGATGTTTTATTGGTGGAAGAACCAACAACGTTTATAAAAGATTATAAAATTCAGTTAGCAAAAAACGATTTAAAAAAGATTGAAGGCTTTGTGCAGTTGGATGGTGATCATCTTTCACAACAAATAAAAATAAATATTCCTGAAGCAGGCTTGGAAACAACTGTAACAACTGATGCAAATGGCAAAGCAACATTTACTATTCCTGTAAAAAATTTAAGTTATTGGTCGCCGGAAAATCCGAAGCTGTATAAAGTTATTATTACATCAGATAAAGATGAAGTGAATGATGAAATTGGTTTCAGAACAATTGAAGCAAAAGGCGCAGATATTTTATTGAATGGCAAACCTATTTTTTTGCGCGGCATTGCATTGCATGATGAAGATCCGTTGATCCCTGGTCGTGTAAGAAATATTAGTGATGCACGCATATTATTGAATTGGGCGAAAGAACTGAATTGCAATTTTGTTCGGTTGGCACATTATCCGCACAACGAAGAAGAAGCGTATTTGGCAGATTCAATGGGTTTGTTGTTGTGGGAAGAAGTGCCTGTTTATTGGACGATTGACTGGACAAATGATTCAACATTGCGCAATGCACAGCATCAAATTACAGATCTTATTCAGCGCGATAAAAACCGTGCAAGTGTAATTGTTTGGAGCATTGGAAACGAAACACCAAACATTCCGGAACGCGAAAAATTTATGGAAGCAATGGCTGATACAGCGCATGCGTTAGATAATTCGCGATTAATTTCTGCAGCACTCTTAACACGCACAGATGGCTATAATGTTTATGTTGATGATCCGCTTGGCGGCAAATTGGATATCGTAAGCTTTAATGAATATTATGGTTGGTACAGTAAAGAAATGCCGTGGGAAATAAATAAATTCAACTTTACTATTTCATATAACAAACCTGTTGTAATTAGTGAGCTTGGTGCTGGTGCTTTGGCAGGTTTCCATGCAGATTCTGCAACGCGTTTTAGCGAAGAATTCCAGGAAAGTTTTTATAAAAATCAAATGCAGTTGATAAGTAAAGTTCCAAACTTAAAAGGAATGACGCCATGGATTTTAGTTGATTTCAAGTCGCCAAAAAGAATGAGCCCGGATTATCAAAATGGCTGGAACCGCAAAGGATTAATTTCTGAAACAGGGCAAAAGAAAAAAGCGTTTTATGTGTTGCGTGATTTTTATATCAGCAAAGAAAAAGAATACAACAGCAAATAAAATTACTTGCTCAGGTACATACTTTTCTCTCTAAACAATTGCCTGAAATAAGGATCGCGCAAATCTTTTATAAAACGAATGGCTTCGCCGGTGCTTTTCATTTCAGGACCAAGTTCTTTATTAACATGCGGAAATTTATTAAAGCTAAAAACAGGCTCTTTAATTGCGAAGCCTTCGAGCTTTTTTTCAAAAGTTAAGTCTTTCAATTTTACTTTACCCAACATAACTTTTGTAGCAATATTTAAATACGGAATCTGATATGCCTTTGCAATGAAAGGTGTAGTACGGCTTGCTCTCGGGTTTGCTTCAATCACAAAAACTTTATTGTCTTTAATAGCAAATTGTATGTTGATGAGACCAAGAATATTTAGTGAACGCGCAATCTTCTCAGCATAATATTCCATAGTAGTTACAACAAGCGGCGTAAGATTGAACGCGGGCAGCACTGCATTACTATCGCCGCTGTGAATACCTGCCGGTTCAATGTGTTCCATCACACCCATCACATGAAAAGTTTCACCATCAAATATTGCATCTATTTCTGCTTCCTGGCAACGATCCAAAAAATGATCAATTAAAATTTTGTTGTTGGGAATATGCTTTAACAAACTCACTACCGCTTTTTCTAATTCGTCATCGTTAATTACAATGCGCATTCTTTGTCCGCCCAAAACGTAACTTGGTCGCACCAAAACAGGATAGCCAACTTTGTTTGCAACTTCAATTGCTTCATCCGCCGTGTATGCCGTTCCATATTCAGGATAAGGAATATCTAACTCTTTCAGCAAATCGCTAAAGCGACCGCGATCTTCAGCAATATCCATGTTATCAAAAGAAGTTCCTACAATGTGAATACCTTTTTCGTTTAATCTTCTTGCAAGTTTTAATGCAGTTTGTCCACCCAATTGAACGATAACACCATCTGGTTTTTCCAGTTCAATAATTTCCCAGAGATGTTCCCAATAAACCGGCTCGAAATATAATTTATCAGCCATGTCAAAATCAGTACTCACTGTTTCATGGTTACAAT
>DASZUY010000173.1:0-9711 GCA_035547495.1 Parafilimonas sp.
ATGCATATTCACAACGCTCCATAAACCGTATGTAGTTCCTGTTAATCCAAATATTAGCTGTGCGAGATTGATGGCTGAATGAAATCCAACAGGCATTGAAATTCCGTTTGAATAAATAGCCATACTGCCAAATAGAAGTCCCCAAATAGTTGTTGAAATAAAACCAGTCGTACCCCAACCAAAAGCCACATGGTATAAACCAAATAATATTGATGTAATGATTAATGCAGGCCACACGCCTAACTTATTCTTTAATATTATAAGTGGATAACTTCTAAAAATAACTTCTTCCATAAAAGCAAGAAAAAGAACGGTTGGCAATACCGGGAAAAAAATAAATATTATACTGCCCTTTATATTTTGACGGATTTCACAACCTGAAATGTAAGCAACGAAAAATGTTAGCAGGCTTATCAATATAAAACCCAATAGAAATCCAATACAAAATTTCTTTAAGGTCTTTCGCTCAAAATTTAAACCTATATCAGTAAATGAGTTTTTATCAAGCTTTAAAAACAGGTAGGTTATTATAATTGTAAATGCTGGTCCTATTAAGCTTGAAAAAAAATTGTTTGATAAAAACGACTGGATTGTAATTAAAGAAATTTTTAAGAAAACAGTAATAATTACACAAAAAAGCACAGCCTTACAAATAACTATGAATTTAGGACTTCGATTTATTTGAATCATTTGGTATTACAAATTGCCGTTGTAAATATTTTTGGTGATTAAAATATAGCGGTGCCTGTTTTATGCTGCCAGTTTTCAAAACGCATTTCAAACTTAATTTCTTTTGTGCCGTACATTCCAACTTCTGTCCACCCCAATCTTCTGTAAAAAATTTCTGCGCTTGTATTTGGTGCAGTGCTTAACCAAACAGTATTTTTTGTTTGTGAGAAATACCAATTAAGCATTGTATCATGCAGTTTTCTGCCGATACCTTTTTTCTCAAATGCAGGCAAAACAAACAGCGCCCAAATGTTACTGTTTTGTATATCTGCTATTGCAAAACCCACAATATTGTTTTCAATTTCGCAAACCCAACCTTTACCTTTTATTGTTATATAATCTTCATAATCTTTTTCTGTAACAAGATTTGGATTAGATAACACGTTTTCCTTTACCGCATTTCTTACAAAATGCATTTGCTGAATGTCTGTAATAAATGCTTCTCTGATGATCATCTTATTATACACTCAATCTTTTTTCGTAAGCAACTGTTTCTCCAAATTCAAGATAACGTTTTACTATTCTTAAATACATTGCCCAGCAATAGCTTGATATTTGGTAATGCGCATTATTGTGCGGCCAGCCTGTATGATAAAAATTAACTTCGGTTGTGTTGTTGTTTTTTTCAGTAAGCATAAATCCAACTTTTGTATTAGTCCAGTCATCATCCGATTGCTGCATCGTAAATTCAAACGCTTTGTTGGGAATACATTGCGAAATGATCGCAGTCCAAACATATTCCGGAGAAAAAAACAATTCATACTGTTCTCCCAACTGCGGTTTACCTTTTGAAGTTTTCGTCCACCAGTTATCTAAACCTTTTGGTGTTGAAACAGCTTCAAATATTTTTTCTGCAGAAGCTTTTATTGGAAACTGGTGAAAGATATCCGGCATAAATTAAAGTTATGGATTTACCATATTGAAAAAGAATATTATTACATAGTGGGTAAGCATACAGGAGGCGATGATATACTGCAGAATCATTGCTCAGCAATTAAACAAACAATCATTCAAATCCAAAGTGTACAAACATTATTATGTAGTAACTTTATAATCATATTATCCATTATTCGATCTCTCTTACAACCGCTTTACATAGGATGCCTTTGTTGCATGCAGGCTTTTTGTCAACGCTTAAATGTCAAAATTGATTTGTCCGCCAAGCTTACTTTGTCAGCAGGAATGTTTTTATAACCTATCCATGTCCCACTTTTAAAAGTTTCATTCCAATGAAATATTTCTTTCCAATACCTTCCATCTGGTTGTTGTCCGCTTAATGTTGAATCTACTGTAATACCGCCTGGAGGCGGATAAAAGCCAACTGACTTGTAGTAAATGTTAGTAGGTGTTGCAACAGCCCAGTCGTCTGTGTAATAGAAAAAAGAACTGTCAGCATAAACTATTGTAAACATTAAACCGTGTCCACCATAATATTTGCTTATTAATTTGTCACCCTTTGGAATTTGAACTTTGAAAACAGTTTTTTGAATTGAGATCTTGTCCTTTGTTAAACCAGTAATTTTCTGAGAGCAAGCAATAAATGCAAATGTCAAAGTCAGGACAGTTAATATGTTTAAAGTTTTACGAAGTGTCATTTTAAGCTTGCATGCAACGTTTAAGGCTTGGCGAATTGCGGATAATAGCATTCCGTCTGCTGGAACTGTTGTTGATTTTTTATTTAAAGTTCAAGATAAAATTTTTGGTTGAGTAAAGTTTCGTCGCGCCCACCAACTACAGCACAATAGTAAAACAAAAGTTGATGTTGTGGTTTGTCTGCCCGCATTTTGCCAAACCATTTGTTGGGCGTAGTTATTTTATTGGAACTAAGATAACTTCATGTCGTAACAGCTTGGATTTCTTTGTTGCTGTTTCAAAAGCTTCAACAATGAATTGATTTATGTCAATTACCATTTTACCATTTGTTGAATTTGGTTGAGCTTTCCATGCTTGTATTTCCCACGAATATTTTCCAACAGATTTTACTATCGCTCCTGGAAAGTAAACGTTTTCATTTAAATATGGAACATCAGAGTTAATTATCAATGTATCTGTTTCTCCTTGTTTATAAAAGTCTCTGCCACTTGTAAAATGATACGTTGTTTTAGGAATGTTTTTTATGTCAAGAGGTGATTCATATTTCAAATTATTTGCGCTGTCATAAATTTTGTGACTGCGCAATTTGTTGTTATGATAGTCAAAATAAAATATGTCATCATTTGAATAATAAACTTTCTTTAATCCATTTAATTTTCCTTTTTCAAATGTTATACTTGAATCTATATTTCCATTAGAGTCATAATATATAAATTCTCCGTCTTTCAAACCTGCTTTATTAAAATTCCCTTTTTCTTTTACTTGTCCATTTGAATAATAAGCCGCTTCCAAGCTATCTTTTGTTTGAGCAAAAGTGGATGTGCAAATAATCGTTATAACTAAAATCAGAATGTTCTTCATTTTAATTACGCCCAACGTTTGAGGCTTGGCGAATTGCGGTTAATAGCGCAAAGTCAGCCGGAACTGTTGTTGATTTTTTTATTTAAAGTTGAAGATACATTCTTTGTTCAATAGAATTATGTCGCCTTGATAACTACAGTTTAATTGAAATACAAAAGTTGGTGTTACTTGTTGTCAGCCCGCATTTTGCCAAACCCTTTGTTGGTGGCTGGCTTTTTATGTCACAATTTTATAGCTTAATAACTTATTGCTTGCTGTTCTTTGAACTTCTACAATTTGTCCAACAACAAACTTGTCAAAATCTCTGTCTGTGTTTTTGATTTTTAATTTTTGTCCGTTGTTAAAACGCACTACATTAAAGCCAATTTGATTTTTAACTTTAGTCACCTCAAAATTGCCAATTTTAATGTAACCTGCTTTATTGTCGAAACGTTCCCGAAAATAAAAAATTAAAGTTGAGATAATGATAAGTCCCAAAACAATTAAAAGATAGAAAGGTAGACTTGAAATTTGACTCAGGTACTCTGAAAATGTTTTAGGTGCGTTTCCAGAATATCCATATTTGGAGCTTAAAATAAAAGGCGAAACTAACCGACCAATTAACACAAGTAATATTAGAGGAATCGAAAAAATAAAGTTCACAATAAAGAGCGCCTTAAAAGAAGAACTTCTAATTAAATAATTTCTTGAATCGAATTCTTTACGATATTTTTTGTCAACGGATGCAGTCATTAGGGTGTGTCATTTAAGCTTGCCACCAACACAAAGATTTATGATATTCCACGCAATTCAAAAAAAAGTTCATCGCTCAAAATCAATTATTTAGTGTTATACATTTTGTATTGTCATTGCGCAAATACAGTTTTCATTCAACCATAAAAAAGCCGGCTTTTACCGGCTTTAATGCTAATTAATTTTTAATGGCTGCAATCTATTGTGCTATTACCTTTTGGCTTGCAGCAGCAGCACCATTACCCGCCGCATTAAAAGCAAACATGCTTACATTGTACGCTACACCACTTGGCAAATTAAAGAACTCCGTTTGCCTGCGGGTATCCGCATTAATGTAAATGGTTTTATCTGCAACCGTAATAACCATTGTGTCACCATTATAATCAATGGTTACACCATCTGGCACAGCAGCATACAAATAACCACTGGCAAATGGCACCGGAGATTTTGCGCCCGCAATAATAGCGCCTTTGGTACCATTAATGGTAACCTTAAAGCCCACGGCACCACCCGGTTTTGGTTTAGGCGATGTTTCGCTTTTGGTAGGCACAAAGCCGCCGCTGCGAATAATGGCTTCATCGCCTTTTGCAATAGTGGTTACATAATTTGCCGTAAGGGTAAAAGCATTGTTCCAATCTGCCACTGCATTTTTAACCGCAGCTACAGCTGTATAATTACCGGTAAGTGCAGCACTAATGGCGGCAGACAATGCATCGTTAATCGTTTGCAGTTGCGCAATGTTTACAGGCAGATTTGGAAATTGAATACTTGCAGATAAAGCTGCGATAACACTTGAACCGAAGGTTGGCTTTGCTGCTGTTTTCTCTAATTTAAAAGCAAGCGAAGCCTTTGAAGTGCGTTTCATGTAATATTGGATTTAGTGAAAAAAAATAATTACCTAAAAGAAACTAAACCTGTGCTAAAAATATTGTACAACCAACGAATTTTTTTGCGAATAGATCTAAAAAATAAAATTTAAGATATAAAAAATGAAATTTCAGATTTGAAAAATGAGATTTCAAATATTAAAAATGAAATTTCAGATATAAAAAACAAAGTTTAAGATCTTAAAAATGGAATTTAAGATATGAAAAATGAAATTTAAGATATGAAAAATGAAATTTCAGATCTGAAAAATAAAAAAACACACCTGTTTTTGTCAACAATAAATATAAAGAGCAGGAAAACAGGTATTAAAAATGAAAGAACATATATAAACGCCGAACGAACATTTATGAAAACTAAAAGTTGATGTGTAAAATGAATGTAAACAATATTAAAATTGAAATAGAATACATAAAAAAGGGAACTGTAGCTAGCTTAAATCTTCCTGCAAAACCAAGCTACTTTCTACACATTTTTAGGTGATAATTTTTCAGGCAAATTTTATTTACTCAAAATCATTTGTTTGGTAGCAATCAATCTTCCATCAATCACTAATGAATATTGATAAGCGCCACTTGCAAGTGTTGATGCATCAACATTTAAACTGCCTTTACCACTGTTGGAAATACTTACTGCTTTTATTGTTGTACCATTTTTATCTGTAATTACCATTTGTGCGGTAGTAAATTTTTGCGGCAAAGAGTAACTAATAGTTGTACTATGTGTGAACGGGTTTGGAATGTTTTGCGCAAGAGATGCAGACGAAATATTAATTGTTTGTTGACTTGACACAATCATCGCTTTTAATTCATTGATTTGATTTTGTAAGTCCGCATTAATTTTCTGTTGTAAAGCGTTTTCATTTTTCAACGAATCATTTTGTTTTGATAATTCCTGCATTCCTTTTATTATGATAGGAATAAGTTCTGTATAGTTCAGTGCTTTAAAATTTATTACATCAGATTTTGCGCTATCACTTGTAATGCTTTTTTCACCTGGTTTACGTGGCGCACCCATTGCCGGGTCAAACTGTGTTTCCTTTATTAAATTGGGCAATACTTTTTCTACATCCTGTGCTATAAGTCCGTAATGGCTTCCTGCAGGGAGGTTCATTAATCCATAATTTCCATCCTGCCTGAATTCATATTGTGTGGGATGAAGTTTATTAATGATGGTCATTGCACTCGAAAAATCACGAATATTTTGTTTAAGGGTTCCGTCAGAGGTTTGATAATTGATAGTGCTATAAACACTTCCTACAAAATAACCAGCATAAGATCTTTCATTATTGCTTGTAGTTCCATATACACCTATCCAACCAAAACCATGAACGCCATCACCATCCAAAGCTTCTCCACGAACACCGGCACCCCCAACATCGCATTGGCCATAAACACCATTACCAAGACCATTTCCCGCGTTAGAATATCCATAAACACCATTTCCTGAAGCAGTTAAGCCATATACGCCATTTCCATTATCGCTAACTCCATATACTCCATTAGCACCACCGTTCCCAAACACTCCAATATTATTGGGGTTGTATCCTAAAACGCCATAACTGTTGCTGTTTGTTCCTGTACTTGCCCCTACCGTTCCAATACTATCGGTGCTGAATCCATACACACCATAATGAGTGCCGGTTCCATATACACCTAAATAACCACTACTTCCATAAACACCATAGTTGGTGGTACTTGTTCCCTGGATAGCTGCAAGGTCACCACCGGAAGATGCAGCAACAACATACGCATTAAGATATCCCGTTAAATAAGCATTTCGCCACTTCAGCGTGGACGAACCAAGATCAACAATGCCATTGGCGCCAGGGAGCATGCTTGTATTTATTGCCGTTGTAGAAGAAAGATTGGAAAGTGATGTATTTGCACCGATACTTGATGCTGCCAGCGCCTTCCATATACTTCCTGAATAATAATAAAATCCTGATGTGTTATCTGTTTGATAAATAAGTAATCCTTTTGCAGGTGATGCAATAGCGTTGCGCTGTGTTTGCGTCATGCGCGGAATGAGCAATCCTTTATTAGTAGATTTTATTTCCAGCAATGAAGATGCGTTTGGTGTTGTAGTGCCAATACCAACCTTACCGGTTGTTGGAAATGTATTTGTTGGCTGCGAAATTGCAATTTGCAGCGAAGAAATTATCAATAAAAAAAGAGTGCCTGCACAAAGCATGTAAAATTTTGGTTTCATACATAAAGTTTTAAATGAAAACTGGTACAGTTAGTTGTTAGCTGAAACAAGGTAATCTAATATATTCAC
Organism: Parafilimonas sp.; assembly: GCA_035547495.1. Taxonomy (GTDB): domain Bacteria; phylum Bacteroidota; class Bacteroidia; order Chitinophagales; family Chitinophagaceae; genus Parafilimonas. Next base: position 7,081 of record DASZUY010000173.1, read on the forward strand.
TAAAAAAAGTACGTAGGAAACAACCGTAATACTTCCTACAGCCATTACCGAGGTAACAAAGTTATTTCCAGGCATTTCCTGGTTATCTGCTGTGGTTATTGCATTGTAACCAATAGCTATGCTATTAAGACTAATGCAAAACAGGTTTTGCAGAAATCAAACAGGTTTACATATTGCAACTTTATTTTCTTTCGTTAATATAGCGTATGAAACATATGCCCGAATTTATACAGGCCACTTATAGCGGTGAAGGCAAAAGTGATTATGCGCTTAAGGCAAAGATTACAATGGAAGGTCTGGCTGCTCACCCTGAAGAAGCCGAATATATTTATGCCTATGCAGCTTGCTTTTTACATATAGCAAAACAGGAAGAAGCATGTGTTGCGCATTGCTTTAAATATTTACCGCAGATAACTATTTGGGATTGTCGGCAGGATACACTTAACGCATTAATAGGCGCACTGGAAGCATTAAATAAGTTTAGTGAAGCCATAGAAATAAGAAAGCAAATGCTGGAAGAGACGAAAACAAACACACCCGGGGAGGTTTCTTTTGATATAAGAGAAATAGCTGAAGCTTACGAGCAACAAGCGGACTATGAAAATGCGATTGCATATTACGAAATGCTGGATGAAAAGGAGAGACAAGGAAACATCTATGAAAAAATGGCAACACTGTATGAAAAGATAAAAGACTTTAATAATGCCGCAGCTAATTATCTTAAAGCAGCACAACACTATGCACGGGATAGTGCGTGGTATTGGAGCAATACAGGCAGAACACTTGCACTCGCAGGTAAAGAAGATGAATCAAAATTTTATTTTGAAGTGGCGCTTAAAATAGATCCGCAGGATGCTTATTCACATTATTATATGGGTTTTATGTACCAAAACAAAGGCGATGTTTACAGGGCGTTGCATCATTATACAGAAGCATTAAAAAGTCAACCGGAATTTCCCGAAGTGTATACCAATCTTGGTGCAATATGTTTTAATGAAGAAGGAGATATAAAAGGCGCTATCGAAAATATTGAAACTGCATTGCAGCAAAACCCTGATACCAACCTGTTAATTACATTATATCTTAACCTTTCTCAATTATATAAAAAGATAAGCGATTACGATAATCATGAATACTATAAAGCAAAGATGCTGCAGACGATAGGTTTTGATGTTGAAATGGATGATGAAGAAGATGATGATGATGATGATTTTGAAACCGATGATGGTTGAGGTTTAATAAAAAACTGAATAAATAAGCCGGCGGATGATGTAATCTTTTTGCGTTGCATCAGGACTATGTAAAAGCGTAGGAAAACTCCAGTGCTTATCTGCAGCTATAAATTTCTTATCTTGCACCTGAATTTTAAACAATGCGTTTTCTCTCCAATAATTTAGATCTGCTTAATCACTAAGTTTCTTCAGTTATTCGCAATAATACATATTGCAAACTGCCTCACGTTTTCTAATTTTTAATTCATCATTCATAATTTTTAATTCATTTTATGCTTACGCATACACTAACTGATAAAACAAATTATTATTTACAGCTTGAAGAAAATTTCGGCGCTCATAATTATCATCCATTGCCGGTTGTTTTAGAAAAAGGTAAGGGTGTTTATGTTTGGGATGTTGATGGTAAAAAATATTTCGATTTTTTAAGCGGATATTCTGCGGTCAATCAAGGTCATTGTCATCCACGCATTATAAATGTGTTGATAGAACAGGCGCAAAAATTGACGCTTACATCAAGAGCATTTTATAATGATCTTTTAGGCGAATATGAAAAATTTATAACTGATTTTTTTGGTTATGATAAAGTGTTGCCGATGAACACCGGTGTTGAAGCTGTTGAAACAGCCATTAAACTTTGCCGCCGCTGGGCTTATGATAAAAAAGGAATTAAAGATGGCGAAGCAAAAATTATTGTGTGCGAAAATAATTTTCATGGCAGAACAAGCACGGTAATTTCTTTCAGTACCGATCCGCAATCGTATGAAAAATTTGGTCCGTACATGCCGGGTTTTGTGATCGTTCCTTACAATAATATTGAAGCATTGCAAAAAGCAATGGAAGATAAAACGGTTGCCGGTTTTTTAGTTGAACCGATACAAGGTGAAGCTGGTGTTGTTGTGCCTGATGATGGCTATCTTTCAAAAGCAAAGCAATTGTGCGAAGCATATAATGTTTTGTTTATTGCAGATGAAATTCAAACAGGTTTGGGAAGAACGGGAAAGATGCTTGCCTGCGATCATGAAAATGTAAGACCTGATATTTTAATTCTCGGCAAAGCCTTAAGCGGCGGAACATTGCCTGTTTCTGCGGTGTTAGCAGACGATGAAATTATGCTGAATATAAAACCAGGCGAACATGGTTCAACGTATGGCGGTAATCCTTTGGCATGTGCTGTTGCCATTGAATCATTAAAAGTTTTACAGGAAGAAAATATGGTTGCCAATGCAGATAAAATGGGAGCGTTGTTCAGAGATGAATTAAAAAAACTCAACTCTCCGCATATATCTGTTATTCGTGGAAAAGGTTTGCTGAATGCAATTGTGATCAATCATACAAATAAAGATGCAGCGTGGGAACTTTGTTTAAACTTAAAAGAAAATGCCTGCCTGCCGGACAG
>DASZUY010000174.1:0-11803 GCA_035547495.1 Parafilimonas sp.
AAGAGTGATTCCATATATCTCAACGTCTGCGCCCATTACAAATACACGCGCAGGAATTGAATTAAGAATTTCTATTGCACCATCATCATCGCCCGGAGGATTGGATAATCAACAACCGCCACCGCAGTAAGGTTTCTGGTGGTGCTGATAAATTTGCCCTGCCTCGAAAAGCTTATCATTTTAGAATGTCTTAAATAAACTGACAGGTTTTTAAGATAATTTCTGTTACAATAACAAAGAAGCCAGCACATAATCAGCCACCAGGATCAAAATACAACTTACCACAACGGCAGTTGTACTCGCACGGCCAATTTCAAATGAGCCGCCTTTTACAAAATATCCAAAGTATGCAGAAACGCTGCTGATGATAAATGCAAATGTGTATGCTTTATACATCGCGAAAGGAATGTTATGCAGGTTTAAGTTTTGCCGTAAGCCAACATCAAACGTATCGGTTGATAAAATACCGGAAATATCTCCCGCAACACGCCCGCCCCAAATCGCAAGCGTAATAGAAATAACGATCAGTGCAGGAATGACCAATAATGCACCGGCAATTTTTGGCAGTATTAAATAATTGCGTGTATTGATACCCATAATTTCAATAGCATCTATCTGTTCAGATACACGCATATTACCCAACTCACTCGAAATTTTACTGCCCACTACACCGGCAAGCACAATACAAACCAATGTGGGTGAAAGTTCGAGTATGATGGTATCTCTTACAACCTGTGATATGGTAGCTTTTGGAATAAGCGGGCTTACTAACTGGTAAGCGGTTTGTACAGTGGTTACCGCGCCTAAAAAAACAGAAATAATAACAACGATGGGTAAAGAACCAATACCTATTTCCGAAGCCTGGTGCATAAATTCTTTCCAGTACATTTTGCCGTTTTCCGGGCGCGTGAACATGCTTTTTATCATCAACAAAAAGCGACCAATATGCGTAAGAAGTTTCGACATGCCATTTGGTTAAAGCGTAAAGATAATATTCATTATAGTTAGAATAACAATGGCAAATTTTTAGCCATTATGCATGTGGTGCCGCTGAAGGCTCTTCTGCAAGAAGTGTTATAGAGAATGTAACGGAAGTGCCGCTGCCCACTATTGATGTAATATCAAATGTTTCATCAATTTTTTTCAGCAGGTCTTTTGTAAACATTATTCCAATGCCGGTTCCTTTTTCGTTGGCAGTACCTTTTGTAGTAATGTGCTCGTTGTGTTTTAATTTTTCAAGTGTTTCAGCATTTATGCCTTTGCCTTCGTCTTTTATAGAAATATATATTTTGTTGTTCAGATAGATCTGGTGTATATAAATATTTTTATTGGGCTCAGTAAATTTTACGGCGTTTGAAAGAATATTTCTCAGCACAGCCATAATTATATCTTTATCAGAATAAACCAAAAGACCAGGTTGCAAATAATTATGTACGGTAATATTTTTTGAAATTAAACTATTGCGATGCATTAAAATAACGCTTTGCGTTGCCTCACTCAGATCAAACATCGATTTGTTGATCTTTATTTCAACCATTTGCTCGCGGGTCCACAAAAGCATATTATCAAGCATGCCGCGCAGGTTATAAATATCTGCTTCAAGCGAAACACTCAATTTTTGAAATTCCTCCGGGCTTAAAATATTTTCTCTTGTAAGCGACAGCATGTGCTGCAGCGATGCAAGCGGCGAACGGATATCGTGCGCTATCATTGGTATCAGCCTGTCTTTAATGCTGTTTACCTTTGCAAGATCATCATCGTATTTGTGATTGTGATTACCATTTTGTTTTTCTGCTATTTCACGTTCTGCATTTTGTTCTATCGTTTGTTTTTGAAATTGCAAAAGCTCACGGTTCCTGTGCTCCAGCTTTAATTTATTATTTTCAAGCTCTTTAATGGCATTGTTTTTTCGCCTGTATAATATGGAAAGATAAAGGCACACACCAAATAATATTATCGTAACTATTGTAAGCAATATGGAACTGTTATAGGCTGGCGGATCATCTTGTTGTTTAAAATTGTCATCCTGTTTTTTTAGTCTTTCAACATTTGCTTCCTGCACAAATTGTTTTTGTCCGGATGCATCTGCCATTAACTGCAGGTCTCCTGTTTTTGATGCAATCTTTATGGCGAGGTCTGCCCATATTAGAGAAGAGTCGGGATTTTTGGCAACGCTGTTTTTTGAGAGATTGATGTAATTATATACAAGCAGTGAGTCTTCAAAATATTTATTTGATGCATAAGCCGGGGTATCAGAAATAGCCGTACTGTCCCCCATCTTTTGGGCAGATACGGATATAAAACTAAGCGTCGCTGATATTATACCAGCTATTACGGGTACGTGTTTCAATTAATGAAACTTTATAAATGTTAAGCCATCAGTTTTGCTCCAAGCAGTGTCATCATACCTGCGCCGGTTTCCAGCGCAGCTTCATCAATATTAAAATTAGGAGTATGCACCTGATGTACAATACTTTTTTTCTCGTTTCTTACACCCAGCCTGAAAAAACAAGCCGGAATTTTTTGAGCATAAAATCCAAAATCTTCAGCACCCATTCTTAACTCCGTTTCTTCAACGTTTTCTTTTCCAACAAACGCTTCTGCAAGCGCTGCAGCATTTGTTGTAACACCTGAATTATTATACACAGCGGGATAACCCACATCAATTTTTATTTCTGCTTCCGCATTTAATGCATGCGCAATTTCAAGCGTTTGTTGAGTGATAAGTTCATGCGCTTTATAACGCCATTCTTCATCCATTGCCCTAAACGTGCCCATTAGTTTTACTTCTGCCGGAATTACATTCGTTGAATTACCACCTTGAAAACTGCAGATGGATAATACAGACGGCGACAAAGGATTTCTGTTCCTGCTTATAATTTGCTGCAGGCTTATTATAATTTGCGACGCAACCAAAATGGTATCTGTTGTTAAATGCGGCGCCGCCGCATGACCACCTTTGCCTCTTATCGTAATATATATTTCATCTGCGCTTGCCATAACAAGCCCGCTTCTGAAACTTAATTTTCCAACAGGTAAACCGGGATGCACATGCAAAGCGGCAATGGCTGCAGGCTTTGGATCTTCTAGTACACCTTCCTTGATCATTATACTTGCACCGCCGGGATTTTTTTCTTCACCCGGTTGAAAAATTAATTTCACAGTGCCTTCCCACTCATCTTTTAATTCATTCAAAATTTTTGCTGCACCTAAAAGACAAGTTGTATGCACATCATGTCCGCATGCATGCATCACGCCGTTGTTCTGCGATATGTAATCTACATTATTTTGTTCTGTAATGGGCAACGCATCCATATCAGCTCTTAAAGCAATAATTTTTTTTGATGGATTCTTTCCTTCAATTAAACCAACCACACCTGTTTCAGCCATCACTTTATTTTCAATTTTCCATTCGGATAATTTATTACTAACAAAACGGCTGGTTTCATATTCTTTAAAGCTTAACTCGGGATGTGCATGCAGGTGATGCCGTATCTCAGTTAATAATGTTGCGTTTTCCTTTGTAAGTACTTTAATTTTTTGCAACATAGCTTTATTGAAAATCTTCAGGTTTGGGAATGTATTCAATTAAGTCATCTACAACATAGGCTGGTTGCGATAGATAATTGCCTATTTGCTTGCTAAAGCTCTCTGCATCGTTTCGGTTTATAAAATTCCCAACGCGTATCTTAAAATACGGTGATTGATATAGAATATATACCTTTTGGTCAGGAAAATTTTTCAGCAAGGTAGCCTTGGCTTTAAATGCCTCTTCTCTGCTGCGCGTGCTTAACACCTGCAGCCTGTACCCGTGAAAGAGCCCGTTACTTGTCATGTTAATCGTTACTTTATTAATGGCAATTTGTTTTGCCGTTAATGTTTCAAGCCGCGGGTCTTTGTGTACAATTATAGTATCTGCAGCATTCGTTCGTAAAACAGAAAAGAACAATATTGCAATGCCTGTAGCACGGAGTAACATGGTGGCAAGTTAGTTAATTACCTAAACTAAAAAAGCACACCAATAATTATAAGCCGTTAATGTGGAAAAGAATTTTGTTTTGTTATTGAAAAGTACGGTGAATGATGATTTATTTTAAGACAACTCTTTTATAATGTTCACGCTGTTACTGCAACCCAATCTTGTCGCGCCGGCTTCAATCAATTCTTGCGCGAATGCATAAGTTCGAATTCCGCCTGATGCTTTTATCTGTACGGCGGCAGGTAAGTGTTTTCGCATTAAAGCAACCGCTTCAGGCGTTGCTCCTTTTTCTGCATAGCCGGTTGAAGTTTTTAGAAAATCAACGCCTGCTGCGCCATACAATTCACAACAACGAATAATTTCTTCATCGGTTAGAATGCCCGATTCAATAATAATTTTTATGATCTTATTATTTTGCTTTATCAATGGCATTACGTGATTGATCTCATTGGCGAGATATTGCCAGTCGTTATTTTTAAGTGCAATAAGATTTATTACCATATCAAGTTCATCAGCACCGTCAACAATCGCCAAGGCAATTTCTGCAATCTTTGCTTCAATGGCAGAATAGCCAAATGGAAACCCAATTACAGTTGCAGTTTTTACATTGCTTTCTTTTAAAAAATTTTTCGCAATGCGGATCATGGGCGGTGGTACACACACAGCAATAAAATTATAATGCATTGCTTCTTTGCAGAGTTTTTCAATATCCGCAACCAAAACATTTGGTTTTAAATTTGTATGATCTATATAACCGTTAATATTCAAACTATAAATTTTAGCGGCAATCTAATAATTGCTTTTGATTTTAATTTCTAATTCAATATTTTTTGTGAGGAATCGAAAATTTTTGTAAACTTTTTTCAACAATTGGTAAAATTTATAACTATAAAGTTTGATTAGTATTTTTGATTTTTTTGAAAAAAAATATTGAATCATCCCCGCTGAAAAATTTTAATTAAACAGAATGGCAAAAACACTAAGTTTTTTTCTTGTAGATGATGATACGGATGATACATCCTTATTTAAAGAGGTATTACAGGAAGTCAACCCGTCCATTATTTTTAATTCAGCAGAAGACGGTCAGCAGGCACTCCAGTTTTTAAAGAGCAGTCATGATAAATTACCCGATGTGATTTTTTTAGACCTTAACATGCCGCGCATGAGTGGCAAAGAATGTTTAACAGAAATTAAGAATGATGAGAAGCTGCACAAAATTCCTGTTATTATGTACACCACTTCTTCGCAGTCGAAAGATATTGAAGAAACTATGCAAAAAGGTGCAATTTGCTTTATAACAAAACCCACCAATATAAAAGAATTAAAAAATATTCTTGCTTCTGTTGCAGGAAGTGTGCACAATAACCTTGAAAAAACCTTAAGGGTTTTAAGTAATAATATAAATACATTTATGGTTTGCTAGATTAACCTATTCTCTAATACATTTTTACAGCTTATTTATGATTCTTATTGTGGATGATAAGCAGGAAAACTTGTTCTCTTTAAAAACGTTGCTTCAGCTAAATCTGTATGATGTTGATACAGCTTCTTCGGGCGAAGATGCATTAAAGAAAATTTTAAGGAACGAGTATGAGTTGATTATCTTGGATGTGCAAATGCCCGGCATGGATGGATATGAAGTTGCAGAAATTATTACCGGCTACAGCAAATCAAAAGACATTCCTATAATTTTTCTTTCTGCCGTAAACATAGATAAACGCTTTATTACAAAAGGCTATACTTCCGGTGGGGTTGATTATGTAACCAAACCCTTTGATGCAGATTTGCTGTTACTAAAAATAAAAACCTTTTCAAGATTATACAGGCAAACAAAGGAGCTTAACGATATAAAAAATAATCTTGAGCAAAAAGTTGAAGAGCGTACAACCGAATTAAAACAAACAAATAAAGAACTTGAAGCCAGTAATGCAGAATTGCAGCAATATGCTTTTCTTGCTTCACACGATCTTCAGGAGCCGTTAAGAAAAATAATAACTTTTACACGTATTGTAGGAGAGCGTTTTTTAAATAAAACGCCCGAGGCGGTTGAATACATGAACAAAATAATTTCTTCGTCTGAAAGAATGCGAACATTAATAAACGACCTGTTAAATTATTCCAGGATTTCAGTTAACCCGCAATTTGTTTTTAGTGATCTTACACAAATACTCAACCAGGCGCTAACCGATCTTGAAGTTTCAATTCTTGAAAGAAAAGCACAATTTAAAATTGGCAAATTGCCTGCGCTGGAAGTTGTGCCCGAGCAAATTGCCCAGGTATTTCAAAATATAATAAGCAATGCATTAAAATTTTCCAAGAAAGATGTTGCGCCTGTTATAGAGATTTCGTGCGAGTTTGTTCAAAAGAAATCAGTCAACAGCAAAGTTGTTGCGAACGGAGATTTTTGCCGCATCATAATAGAAGATAATGGTATTGGGTTCGATGAAGTTTATCTTGATAAAATATTCGGCATGTTTCAAAGGCTTCATGGAAAATCAGAATATAAAGGAACAGGCATAGGCTTAAGCATCACAAAAAAAATTATTGAAAATCATAACGGCTTAATTACGGCAAAAAGTAAAGAAGATAAAGGCAGCGCGTTTATAATTATTTTACCAATTAAACAGCCTGCGGCAATAACAAAAACTTCGTTCAACTAAATATGAATGTTCAAATGAATGCTTCAATAAAAAGAACACTTATTGTTGGTTATAGCATTTCGTTGCTGTTATTAATTGTAAGTTCTATTGCTTCTTATACAAGTATCCGGAACTTATTATCAACACAAAGTTTGGTTAACCATACACATACTGTAATTAATGGACTTGAAAATATTATTTCTGTTTTAAAAGATGCCGAAACGGGAGAGCGTGGATTTTTACTTTCTAATGATGAACAGTTTTTAGAGCCTTATAACGGTGCAATAGATAAGGCCGATCGCCTGATTGATGAGGTAAAAACGCTGACATCTGATAACAGCAACCAGCAACAAACAATAGAACAATTACGCACGGTTGTAAGAAGGCGTTTGGCAGCACTTCAAATATTGATTGACAATAAAAAGCGCGGCGTGTCGCCAACGTATGATCAATTAATGTCGGGCAAAGCTTCTATGGATGAAGCACGGCAGTTAATAAACACAATGGAGACAAGAGAACAAATGCTTTTAACGCAGCGAACGAACCAGCTAAATAAATATACCGATTCAGTTCCTGTTTTAATTATTGTTGCCTCGCTGCTTGCAGTGCTTGTTACGATGTTTTCATTTATTAAAGTGAATAATGACTTTGAAAAACGTATTCTGCTGCAAAAAGAGTTAGAAGATAAAGACGCGGATATATCAAATCGCATAAATATTATAAAAGAAATTGCAGAAAAAATTTCTGCCGGTGATTATAAAACAAGAGTAAATGAAGAGGGTAAAGATGCGTTAGGCAGTTTGTCTGTTTCACTTAATAAAATGGCTTCTTCGCTTGATGAATCATTTGAAAATTTATCAAATAATGAATGGCTGCAAAAAGGTGTTGCCGGTTTAAATGAAAAGATGATCGGTGAAAAAAACATCGATGTTTTAACACAAAATATTATCCGGTTTATTAGCGGTTATATTAACGCACCAATTGGTGCTTTCTACCTTGTGCATAAAGATGATGTATTAGCGCTTTCTGCCGGCGTTGCATTAAACAATGCAACTGTAAAAAAAGAAATACGCTTTGGAGAAAACGTAGCCGGTCAGTGTGCAGCTTCACAAAAAGAAATTGTAATTAATAATGTTTCTGAAACGGATTTGCTTATTAATTTCTCTGCGGGCAGTATAAAACCAAAAACCATTTTGGCAGTACCCGTTGTATTTGAAAGAAAATTAAAAGGTGTTATTGAAGTCGGTATTTTAAGTGAATTGGATAATGCTGCGGAAAACTTTTTAAAAGCCGCTTCGCACAATATTGGGATGGCAATTAAAAGCGCACAGGATCATCAGCGCTTGCAGGAGTTACTGGAAGAAACACAATCACAATCGGAAGAGTTGCAGGCACAGCATTCCGAATTGGAAAATATAAATACAGAACTTGAAACGCAAACAGAAAAACTGCAGGCATCAGAAGAAGAGTTAAGAGTGCAGCAGGAAGAATTACAGCAGGCAAACCAGGAATTAGAAGAACGAAGCAGGTTGCTGGAAGAAAAGAACGAATTGATAATGGAGCGCAACCTGCAGGTACAGCAAAAAGCAAAAGAGCTTGAAATAAGTACAAGATATAAATCTGAATTTCTTGCAAACATGTCGCATGAATTAAGAACACCGCTTAATTCAATTTTGTTGTTATCAAGATTGCTTGCAGAAAACAACGCGCAAAATTTAACGGGCGACCAGGTAGAATATGCTAACGTAATTCAAAAGTCTGGCAATGGCTTGCTTACATTAATTAATGAGATACTTGATCTTTCAAAGATTGAAGCGGGCAAAATGCAGTTTGAATTAACTGAATTCAGCGTGCAGGGATTATTAAGCGAAGTAGAAAGTTTGTTTGCACCAATGGCGAGAGATAAAAATCTTTCATTTGAAATACACATAGAAAATAATACGGCACAGCGCATAGAAACAGATCGTTTGCGTCTTGAACAAATTTTGCGCAACCTTGTTTCTAATGCATTAAAATTTACAAAGCATGGTTCGGTTAAACTTGATGTAAAGAGTAACGATAAAACGATTGCGTTTACCGTTACCGACACAGGTATTGGAATTGCAAAAGAAAAACAACAAACGATTTTCGAAGCGTTTCAGCAGGCAGATGGCTCAACAAGAAGAGAGTATGGCGGCACCGGTCTTGGCTTATCCATCAGCAGCCAGCTTGCAAAATATTTAGGTGGAGAAATATTATTACAAAGCGAAGAAGGAAAGGGCAGCGAGTTCACACTTGTTCTTCCTTTAAATAAAAACATAACGTATCAGCCACAACCAAAAAAAGAAGAAGTTGCAGAGCGGCCTGAAATTATCATCAACCAAAAAAGTAAAGAATTTATTGCCGACGTAATACCCGCATCCATACCCGATGACAGGGATAATATTAACGAAGGCGATAAAGTGATTTTAATTGTTGAAGACGATACTGCGTTTGCTAAATCTTTAATTGATTTCACAAGAAAGAATAATTATAAAGCCATCGCTGCAGTTAGAGGCGATGAGGGTTTAGAGCTCGCCGAAAAATATCGCCCATCTGGTATTTTGTTAGACATTCAGTTGCCGGTTAAAAGTGGTTGGGAAGTAATGAGTGAACTAAAAGCAAACAATGCAACGCGCCATATTCCTGTTCATATCATGTCTTCTTTTGAAGTAAAAAATAAAAGCCTGGAAAATGGTGCAATTGATTTTATTAATAAGCCGGTTGCCTTTGATAAAATGAGCGAGGTTTTTAAAAGAATTGAAGATGCATTAAGCCGCCACCCGCAAAAAGTTTTTATTGTAGAAGAAAACTTAAAACATGCACAGGCGCTTGCCTTCTTTCTTGAAACAAACAGCATTGTTTCAGAAATAAAAAATTCTGTTGAAGAAAGTGTGGATGCATTAAATAATAAAGATGTTGACTGTGTTATTTTAAATACAGGTTCTCAAATGCAGCAATTGAACGAAACCCTTGAACAGATAAAACAAAAACCTGAATTTGAAAATATTCCTGTTATAATTTTTACAGGTAAGAGTTTATCGCATGCAGAAGAAATGCGCATGAAGCAACACGCAGATTCTATCGTTATAAAAACAGCACATTCTTATCAGCGCATACTGGATGAAGTTTCTTTGTTTCTGCATTTGGTAGAAGAAGGCAAAAACCAAAGTAAAATTCCGCGTTATAAAAAAATGGGAGAGTTGAATGAAGTGCTGAAAAATAAAACTGTTTTAATAGCGGATGATGATGTGCGTAATATTTATTCACTTACAAGATCACTTGAGCATTATGGTATGCATATAGTTTCTGCTATTGATGGAAAAGATGCATTAAAGCAGTTAGATGATAATAAAGTGGATATAATTTTAATGGATATGATGATGCCTGAAATGGATGGATATGAATCCATCAAACATATTCGCAAAAACAAAAAATATAAAAACCTTCCGGTGATAGCAGTAACTGCCAAAGCGATGACCGGCGACAGGGAAAAATGTATAAGCGCAGGTGCATCAGACTATATTACAAAACCGGTAGATATAGATCAGCTTACATCTTTACTTAGAGTTTGGTTGTATGAATCTTAAGATATGTTGGCATTATTATTTATTGGTAATAAACTAAAGCATGCACATTCGTGGATTTTAATGTTATAAAAGATGATGAGATTGATTTATTGATAAACGTATTGGCCGAAAATTACGGGTACGATTTTACAAATTATGCGCGTGCCTCACTCAAACGAAGAATAAACCGTTTATTAACTGTTGATCGGTTGCCAAGCTTTGCAGAATTATTTTATCGTGTGAAAAATGATGAAAATTATTTAACGCACGTAATTGAAGAGCTCACGGTTAACGTAACAGAAATGTTTCGCGATCCTTCTGTTTTTAAATTTATCAGGGAGAATATTTTGCCTGTTCTTGCAACGCATCCTTTTATAAGAATATGGCATGCAGGCTGCGCAACAGGCGAAGAAGTTTATTCAACCGCCATCATGCTTGACGAAGCGAAGCTGCTGCACAAATCTTTGATCTATGCAACTGATATAAATCCATCGGTGATTGAAAATATTCAACGCGGAATTTTTCCGCTCGGCCAATTAAAGCAGTACTCAGAAAATTACATTGCATCCGGAGGTAAAAAAGATTTCTCAGCGTATTACACTGCCAAATATGATTTTGCAAAATTTGATCAGCATCTCAAACAAAAAGTGGTTACATCTACACACAATCTTGTTTCAGACAGATCGTTTAACGAATTTCAATTGATCTTTTGTCGTAACGTACTTATTTATTTTAATAAAGTTTTGCAGGATAGAGTGCTTAAACTTTTTGATGACAGTCTTGAGAAATTAGGTTTTCTTGTGTTAGGCACAAAAGAAAATTTACGGTTTTCTGTTGTAGCTGGTAAATTTATGCAGTTAGGCAAAGAAAAAATATGGCGCAAGATGCAGTAAAATATAAATTGGTAGTTATTGGCGGATCTGCAGGAAGCCTGGATATTATTTTAAAGATTATTGCAGAAGCGCCGCTAAGCAACATTGTTTATATAATTATCGTTCATCGCAGAAATGATAATGACTCTGTACTTACAAACCTGTTTTCTTCCCGTACAAGATTTAAGGTAAAAGAAGTAGAAGATAAAGACAATATTTTACCCGGTTATATGTATGTTGCACCGGCAGATTATCATTTGCTTTTAGAAGATGAAAAAACATTTTCGTTAGATGCTTCAGAAAAAATTTATTTCAGCCGCCCGAGTATTGATGTAACTTTTGAAAGTGTGGCTGAGGTTTTTGGAAATGCTGCAATTGGTATTTTATTATCAGGCGCAAATGCAGACGGAGCGTTGGGATTAAAAAGAATACAGGAGGCTGGCGGATTTACAATTGTGCAAAGCCCTGAATCTGCAGAAGTAGATTATATGCCGAAACAGGCAATTGAACAATTAGAACCCAATGCAATTATAAACGCAGACGACATTCCCAATTTTTTAAATAGTATAATTTCGCTGTCATAATAATTAAATTCAGTATGATTAAAAAAATAATAAGTGTTCTGCTCGCATGTGGTATTTGTATTATGGCCTTTTCTCAATCCGGTAAAAAAGGAATGGCTCCCTTTAAGATTACTTTGCTAAACGGGAAAACGTATACTTATCA
>DASZUY010000175.1:0-10428 GCA_035547495.1 Parafilimonas sp.
CAATAGATGCAGAAACATGGCTTTGGAAATTTGGAGACAATACAACGGATGCGACTCCTAATCCAAATCACACATACACAGATACCGGTACTTATAATATTTCGCTAACGGTTACGAACGGCGCCTGCTCTTATGTAAAATTTGATACAATAAAAGTTATTGATGAAAAGCCATTATTCAGTTATAAATCTTTACAAACAAATTTCTGCAAATACGATTCTGTAAAATTTTTTGCAACGCAATACAATCCTGATAATATAAAATCTTTTTACTGGGATTTTAATGATGCAAGCACACAAGGTTTTGGTTATGATTTTGACACGGTGTACCACGCATATACTGCATCAGGAAATTATACTCCGCAGTTAATTGTAAGAGACATTCATAGTTGCGTTGATACAGTAACAGATTCGATACCTATAACTATTTACGGTCCGTCTGCTGCATTTACAAATACAACCGGAAGTTGTCTTATGAGCATCGTGAATTTTATTGATAAATCGTCTTCAGATGGCGTACACAATATAAAAAACTGGATATGGGATTATGGCGATAATTCTAAACCGGATACCTTAACAGCATCACCGTTTCAGCACCTTTATACAACCAGGGGAGACTACAACGTAAAACTTAAAGTAACAGATGAAAATGGATGTTATGATACAATAAATAATATTGATGCAATTGAAATTACTCAACCTACCGCCAGCTTTTTTTCTGATTCACTCACATGTTCGCAAAGTGCTTTTCAATTTGCAGATGCAAGCTCCGGAAATGAAATTACTTATAAGTGGAATTTTGGTGATGGAGGCACTTCAACCAACAATGCACCACAGCATATTTATAATGCAGAAGGCATATATAGCGTAACATTAATTGTAACCGATCAATATGGATGTGCAGACACTTTATTAAAACCGAATTACGTAACTGTTTCAGATCCTGTTTCTAATTTCTCATTGCCAGATACTTTATTTAGTTGTCCGCCTGCAAGCATATCGCCGCAAAATTCTTCGCAAAATTTTTCATCTGTGCTTTGGGATTTTGGTGATGGTAATACATCATCTGAAATTAATCCAACACACTATTATACCGCAGCCGGTAATTATAATTTGAAACTGATTGCGCAAGGCTATGGCGTATCTTGTTTTGATACTCTTACAAAAAAAATATTTTTAAAAGGACCGAGCGCTCAATTAAATTATGATTCATCCGGTGGCTGCAATCCCTTAAATATTTCTTTAAGTGCAAAAGCAAAAAATGCAATACAGTTTATTTGGGATTTTGGAAATGGCGTGATTGAACCTTCCGTTGATTCAATTATAAATTACACATACAAATCAACAGGCAGATATTTACCTAAGTTAATTGTGGTGGATTCTGGTGGTTGCCAGGTACCGGTTTTTAATCCTGATACCGTTGTTGTTTATGGAGCGAATGCAAAGTTTATTACACAGCCCGCTTCAAATTTTTGCGACTCTGTTAATATGAATTTTATCGATTCAAGCATTGCACAGTTTGATAACATTGAATTATATAAATGGAATTTTGATGATGCTGATTCATCAGCCTTAAAAAACAGTTCACACATTTATCATACATCAAATATTTATCATCCTACACTTACAATAACAACGCAACGCGGATGTACATCTGTTTATGTTGATTCAATAAACATTAACATAATTAATGCACCACAAATAAGCGCAATAATTCCGGATAGTGCTTGTATTTTTTCAACAGTATTGTTAACTGCAGATGTAGGTAATTATGCGGCTTCAGATCTTTCATGGAACTGGAACTTTGGTGATGGCAATGCAATGCAAAATCAAAACACAAGTTACACTTACCAAAGCGCAGGCAATTTTCCTGTGACAATTATTGCAAATAATTCAGCAGGTTGTGCAGACACAATAAATCATACAATAACAATAAACCCGTTACCACCTATAGATGTAGTTGCCGATTCGGTTATATGCCTTGGTAACGCAACTGTATTAAATGCAAGCGGCGCGCAATTTTATAATTGGTTGCAAAATCCAACATTGTCATGCACTGATTGCAGTAATCCAACCGCAACACCCGCTGCAACTACAAAATATTTCGTTACAGGTAAAAGCAATTTTGGTTGTTTGGCAACAAACTCAGTTCTTGTTGAAGTAAAGCAACCACTAAAAGTTTCTATGACAGGACCTGATAGTGTATGTGCAGGAGAAACAATTTCTCTATCTGCATCAGGCGAAGAAATCTATACCTGGAATCCACCCAATCTTGTAGCACCAACATCGGGTCCACAGGTTTCATCAACACCGCCTGCAACTACAGTTTATAGCGTTATCGGCACCGACTCAAAGAATTGTTTTAGCGATACGGCTTATAAAACAGTAAATGTATTTCCTTATCCTAAAATTCAAATTGCGGATAGTAATATAACCATTGAAAGTGGCGGGAATTACCAGATAAATGCATCAGGTTCTGAAGATGTAACATCTTGGCAATGGATGCCTCCTGATGGACTATCTTGTATTACGTGTGCTTCGCCTTTGTCAACGCCAAAAGCAACAACGAAATATACAGTTGAAGCAAAAAATATTGCAGGTTGCAGTGTAGAAAAAAGTATTACGATTAATGTGTTGTGTAAAAATGATATCATTTTTATTCCGAATACTTTTTCACCAAACAGCGATGGCATGAATGATTATTTTTATCCAAGAGGAAAGGGATTTATGGTTAAATCACTTCGTATTTTTAACAGATGGGGCATTCCTGTTTTTGAACAAGACAATTTTGCTCCAAACAATCAATCATATGGATGGAATGGGAATTATCAAGGCAAGGCATTGCAGGCAGATGTATATGTTTATTTGATGGAACTTGTTTGCGATAATGGACAAACTTTCACGAAGAAAGGTAATATTACTTTGCTTCGTTGAGTATAAAAAAAACCGATTACTCCAATAATATCATATAAAGATGAATACTTTTATTTGCCAATGTCCAAAAGATCCGATATGAAAAACATAGTGCGTATATCCATAACTCTACTTGCATGCAGTGTGCTGAAAACGTACGGGCAGGATCCGCATTTTTCTCAATTTTTTAATGCACCGCTTTTACGAAATCCATCATTGGCAGGTTTGTTTGCAGGCGATATTCGCTTCCAGGCTGTGTACAGGAATCAATGGCAAAGTGTAACTACACCATATCAAACAGGTTCTTTAAATTTTGAATACAAACAACCGGTTGGTCACGGCAATGATTTCATTACAACAGGTTTCCAGATTTTATATGATCGTGCAGGTGTAACAAATTTTACAACATCGAATATTTACCCTGCTCTAAACTATCATAAATCTTTGAACGATGAAAAGAGCAAATATCTTTCATTGGGCATAATGGGTGGTTATGTGCAACGCAGAGTAGATCGCAGTAAAATAACAACGAACAACGAATACGATGGCAACGGTTATAATCCTTCATTAGGAGATGGCGAAACGCTTACAAAATTTGGTTACCATTATTGGGATGGAAGTGTAGGACTTTCTTTTAATTCAGCTATCGCAGGCAGTGCAACAGATTATTATTTCATAGGAGCTGCTTATCATCATTTCAACAGGCCAAAAAATTCTTTTTATGTTAATCCGCCTGTCGAATTAAATCCTAAGCTTGTGTTTTCCGGTGGCGTTAGATTATCTGTAAATGAGCAATCGTACATTACACTGCAATCAGATTTTTCCAAGCAGGGAGATTATAGTGAAACAATTGGCGGGTTAACTTATTCAAGAAAAATTGGTGACGATTATACAAACCCGCTGTATACAATTCATTTTGGAGGATACTTGAGATGGAAAGACGCATTTATTCCGGTTGTGCAGCTTGATTATAATCCTTTCTCTGTTGCGTTTAGTTATGACGTAAATATTTCTGAGTTAAAAGCGGCCAGCCAGTATCGTGGGGGTTTTGAAGTATCATTTACATATGCAGGATTTTTAGACAGGAACAATTCAACAAAAAATGCGGTTTTGTGTCCGAAATTCTAACGCATGGCACCGAACTTGATCTATAAAGTTTAAAGATTTGTAAAAATTGAATAAAACTTTTAAATTAAGAAGCGCATTTGGTCAAACACATTATTATTTATAATTTTATATTAGAATATGAATAGAATTTTTACTCGGAACATTTTACAGGTCTTAAAAAAAGTTTTCCTGGTTGTGGCTTTTGCATGTGCAATTTCTGCAACTCAATCATATACCACGTTTAATAACTCCGGCTTTGGGCAGGTGAAAATCGTGAAATGTTATCCTAACCCTGCAATATCTTATGTAAATTTTGAGTTGTTTGATAACGCTAAAATTTCAAAAAATTATACGCTTGAAGTTTATAGCTTCACCGGTAAAAAAATGTATTCGGCAACTATATCAAGCGAAAAAATTACCCTCACACTTACAAATGATTTTTATCGCGGCATTTATGTTTACCAGGTTCTTGATAAAGCAGGCAGAATCTTAGAAACAGGGAAGTTCCAGGTTGATAAATAGAACACTAAAGTCTTTCATCTTCACCATACACTTTCAATCTATTTTGTAAATACATAATTTTTTGGTGCATGTTATTTATGCGCGACAATAAA
This sequence comes from Parafilimonas sp., assembly GCA_035547495.1. Taxonomy (GTDB): domain Bacteria; phylum Bacteroidota; class Bacteroidia; order Chitinophagales; family Chitinophagaceae; genus Parafilimonas. The sequence continues at coordinate 4,634 of DASZUY010000175.1, forward strand.
TTATTTATTACTTCAATTCCTTCAAGATTAATATTTAGGTCGTAATGCATACGCATCAGGCTTTCTAAATTCCTTAAAGCATCTGCGTGCAAATAATCGTGCTCATTAATATTTACAATTTCAATCAGCTCATGCTCGTGCAATAATTCAAGAAAATTATATTCCACATTATAATGAATGCAGAACTCTTCAACGCTTAATAAATCATTTTCCATACTTATAATTTAGAAAGTTGTTCAAATAATTTTTTTTGCTCTTCAGTTAAGTGCGTTGGCAATTTCACATTATAAGTAATATACAAATCGCCAAACTCGCCTTCTTTTTTATAAACCGGAAATCCTTTTGCTTTCAATCTTATCTTACTTCCATTTTGTGTTCCGGCGTTTATTTTTAATTTCACCTTGCCACTTAATGTTTCAATTGTTATTTCTCCGCCTAAAACCGCAGTGTATAAATCAATCTCTTCTGTGGCATACAAATCGTTTCCCACCCTTTTAAATTTTGAATCATCTGCAATTACAAATGTGATGTACAAATCTCCGCTTGGCCCACCGTTTACACCTTCGCCGCCATAACCTTTTAGTTTAATTACCTGACCATTTTCAACGCCTGCAGGAATAGTTATTCTTACATTTTTTCCATTAACCGTTAAAGTTTGCTTGTGTGTATGGTACGCTTCGCGAAGCGATAAATGCAATTCAGCATTATAATCTTGTCCGCGAAATTTTACTTCTCTCCTGCTGCCACCTCTTCTAGCTGAGCCACCAAATAACGATTCAAAAAAATCAGAAAAATCTCCTTCATGTTGCCCTCCGCTATATGTGTAATCCTGCCAGTTTTGTGATTGCCCCTGCGATTGTTGCCTTCTTGCATTTTCATAAGCATCTGCATGTTGCCAGTTCTCGCCGTAAGCATCATACTTTTTTCGCTTTTCAGGATCACTCAACACTTCATTCGCTTCATTTATTTGCTGAAATTTTTTGTGTGCTTCACTATCGTTCGGATTTACATCAGGATGATATTTTCTTGCAAGTTTTCGGTACGCTTTCTTTATTTCATCTGCAGTTGCATGCTTATTTACACCTAATGTTTGATAATAATCTACAAAAGCCATGTATCTATTTTATTGATATGTTACGTAATTCAATTCAGGCAACTAACTTTCTTTATAACCAATAAACGAAATAAAAAAAATATTCGTTTACACTAGTATAACACGCTACCATATGAACCTTCACGATAAAGCTATTGCCGACGAATTGCAAATAAACAGTTTTACTGAAAGAAAAACTGTATGTGCAAATTTACCAAACACAAAAGCACTCATTGTAAATCTCTCTTCTTATTTTTCAAAAGAAAAGAAAAACGAATTGAACAGCGAATTTTTGTTGTTTGATGAATTGGACTACGGCAATTACGAATAAATGATTTTCTTGTGAACGATTTGTAGCCTTTGCAAAATATTTTACATTTGCGCCTTCATTGCCCGATAGTATAATGGTAGTATCTCAGATTCTGGCTCTGATGGTCTTGGTTCGAATCCAGGTCGGGTAACTAAATCATCTTGTTCTTCTTAATTATAATGGGTCAAAAAAAATTAATCCGCTTCGAAGAACTGAAAACCTTCCCAAACGTTTTACAATATCCTTCCAACATAAAAAATAGATGGAAAGATTTTTTTGGAAACGATAATCCAATTACACTTGAACTTGCTTGCGGCAAAGGCGAGTATGCCGTTGGCTTAGGAAGATTATATCCTTTAAGAAATTTTATTGGTATTGATGTAAAAGGTAATCGCATTTGGAAAGGCGCGAAAACTGCATTAAATGAGAAATTAAAAAACATTGCATTTCTGCGTACACAAATTGATAAGCTCGAAGATTATTTTGCAGCAAATGAAGTGAGTGAAATATGGATAACATTTCCCGATCCGCAATTGCGTTTTTCTAGAATGAAAAAGCGCTTAACACATCCGAAGTTTTTGCGCATGTACAAAAATATGTTGCAGGCAAATGGAAAAATTCATTTAAAAACAGACAGCCCTGATTTATATCAATTCACAAAAACAGTTATTGATTTATATAAATTGAAATTAATCGCTGACATAGATGATTTGTATAAAGAAACAGAATTGAATGATGAACTGAAAATAAAAACCCATTACGAAAGCTTAGACATTGCGCAAAGCAATAAAGTGCATTATCTTTCATTTATTATTGACAATGATTTGCCAAAAGAAAAAGATGAACAATTAAAAGAAATGTTGCGTGAAGAAACAGCTTGACGAAGACGAAGATTATTATTTCAACAACGATGGTTTGGTTGTGTTTACTGCCGAATATCTTTTGCAGAGAGGATATTGTTGCGGTAATGGTTGCAAAAATTGTCCGTACGATTATAAAAATGTTCCGGAACCAAAACGCACAATGTTGCTGAATAAAAGAAAAGAAAAAAATAATAATGAATCTATTTCATGAATCGTCAAACGTGAATCGTGAATAAATACTTAAATCGGTAGCTACTATTCATCAATTTCAAGATATTACCATGCCTCACCGCAAACAAGCAACCAGCAACAAGCAACATATAAAAGACCTCGTCAACAAACATTCTTTTTTCGAAGATGTTTGGGATGTTGCGCGGCAAATTCCAAAAGGTCGCGTTACAAATTATGGTGCGATTGCAAATTATCTCGGCACAAAACTAAGCGCACGCATGGTGGGCTGGGCAATGAATGCAGCTTCGTATGCAAAACCAAAAGTGCCGGCACACCGCGTGGTAAACCGCAACGGAATGCTAAGTGGCAAAATGCATTTTGCAACGCCGGATATGATGCAGCAACTTTTAGAGAAAGAAAAAGTAGAAGTTAAAAAAGATAAGGTCGTTAAGTTTAATGAATTGTTCTGGGATCCAGCAAAAGAGTTAATGTTGTAACTGATTAATGAAAAATATTTTCACCAACCTTACATTTTGGGTGCTCATTGCAATAACCGCAGGTATATTGATCGGAAATTTTGCACCTGAAATTGCACGTTATCCTGTTTTGCAAAAATCTTTTAAATCAAATATTTTAGGTCAGGATGTAAAACTTGGAACAACGCTCAGCGAATTTCTTGGAGACGTTTTTATCAATCTTGTAAAACAATTAATCACACCGATTATCTTTCTCACTATCACGCTTGGCATTAGTAATATGGGTGATTTAAAACGAACAGGCAGAGTTGGTGCAAAGGCAATTTTGTATTTTGAAATAATGACCACTTTTGCATTGCTGATTGGAATTGTTGTTGCGCATTTAATACAACCCGGCGCTTCTGTAAATGCATCAAAAATTCAGACGACCGATATTTCAACCTATACAAAAATGGCGAAGGAATTTAGCTGGTGGGAATTTCTTAAAGATAATATTACCATCCAGATTGTGATTCTTGCCATTATTGCGGGTATTATTTTAAATAGCATCAAACACAAACAAAAAATAATTGATGTTTTAAACCGGTTATCAAAATATGTTTTCATCATTCTTAAATATGTTATGTATTTAGCGCCGCTCGGCGCTTTTGGCGGCATGGCTTTCACAGTAAGTAAATTTGGTTTAAATGCTTTACTGCCTTTAGGTAAGTTAATGCTAAGCGTTTACACCACTTGTTTAATTTTTATTTTTCTTGTTTTAGGATTGATGTTGCGCTATTATAAGCTGAGCATCTTTAAATTTTTAAATTATATAAAAGAAGAGCTGTTGATTGTCTTGGGAACTTCATCATCAGAAGCCGGTTTACCTGCATTAATTGAAAAGTTAGAACGCGCAGGCTGTTCACAACAAGTTACGGGTTTAGTAGTTCCTGCAGGTTATTCTTTTAATCTTGATGGCACAACAATTTATCTTTCGATGGGCGTTATGTTTTTAGCGCAGGTTTATAATGTTCATTTATCGGCACAACAAATTATAACCATTATTGGTGTGTTGATGATAACATCAAAGGGTGCCGCGGGCGTTACTGGCAGCGGGTTTGCTGTACTTGCCTCTACATTAACTGCAGTGAAAGTTATCCCTGTTGAAGGTCTTGCTTTATTAATTGGCGTTGATCGTTTCATGAGTGAAGCAAGAGCACTTACAAATTTTATCGGCAATGGTGTTGCAACACTTTGGCTTTCGAATAATGAAAAAGAATTCGACAGAAATAAAATGAGAAAAGAATTTAAATTATCGCAATGATTCTTTTATATGATAATCTCTTTAAACTAAAAATAAAAAGCCCGAGTATATTCGGGCTTTTATAAAATTAATTTTCACCAATTATTCCTGCAAACTTTTTAACGTGATATATTTATTTATATCATTATAATTAAATCCTTTTGCTTTCATCTCTTTTATCCATTCCGGCGTTATGCCTGTTGCTTTTAAAGCAACTGCATTATCCAAAGAAATATTTTTATAACCTACAGCAGCAAATGAATTTAAAAATTCCGGTGTAATATTTTGCGATTTTAAAGCCACCGCGTTTTCCAATGAAATATCATCGTAACCAGCATCTTTAAAAGATTTAATAAAATCAGGCTGAACACCTAAAGCCTTTAATGAAATGAGATTATCAATTTCAACGTCTTTATAGCCGGCATCTTTAAAACCTTTTATATATTCAGGTGTAATGTTTTGCGATTTCATTGCAACAAGATTATCTGTAGAAATGTTTTTAAAACCCAGATTTTGAAATTGCTTCGCATATTCAGCAGTTACGCCAAGCGATTTCATAGCGACTAATTGTTCGGGATCAATATTTTCATAACCTATCGCTTTAAAAGAGTTTGCATAAGCCGCATCCACATTCAGCGCTTTTAAACTAACAACATTGTCTGCAGACATTGTTCCGCCTGTACCGGTTGTTTTCGGCAGTTTACTTAAATAATCTTTATCAATTCCCTGCGCTTTGAAACTTATTAATTCCTCAAGCGAAATATCTTTATAACCTGCGTCTTTAATTTCTTTTATGTAAGCACCATCCACACCCAGTGATTTAAGTGCAGGCAGCTGATCCAGCGAAAAATCTTTGTAACCATTTGCCTTTATTGATTCAATAAACGGTTTATCTACCTGCAATGCGCACAATGCAATCAGGTTATCTTTTTCAACATCTTTAAAACCTTCATCTTTCAACATCTGTAAATATTCTTTTGTAACATTCACAAAGAAAAATGCAGCAATATCTTCATCGTCTAACTTGCCAATGCCTTGTGCAGACATGTAATCAACAAAATCTTTGTTTGGTTCAAATTTATACCTGCCCATTCCCTCGTTGCCTTCAAATTTCCCATTCAAATTCATTGTACCGGCTTCTCTCGTCATTTTGAAATCGCCGTTTGTTTCTTTTGGAAGATTTGTAAAATCACTTACTGAAAAATCAGAACTATTATAAGACTCATGATCATCCTGGTCTTGCGTAAAGTGCATATTTATTTTATCACCTTTTATAGTTGCAAACCAGTAACCCTCATTTTGAAAACTATGCTGATGTTCGGTTTTATTTTTTGAAACTTGCTTATCGTTTTGTGCTTTTGCAACAGGCTCATTTAAAACACTGGCAAGAATTACTAGCAGCGGAACCAGGAAAAAATATTTCCAAGCTGTATGAGCGCTGGATCTTTTTATACTCATCATGTTAATACGTTTTTTTAATAATGATTGATTATAATTTGTTGTGAGACTAAGCGGAAAATGTGGTGCAGAAACTTTTAATAAACTCAATTGGTAACTTGATTTTTCTACATTTTCTTTTTGCACCAACTGATCATCGGTT
>DASZUY010000176.1:0-6679 GCA_035547495.1 Parafilimonas sp.
TAAATAATATAATTATGAACGATCATACACGACCGAACAAGCCGAAGCATCCTGTTACACCAGATTTTGCAAAGGATTTTCCCATTAAAATTTTAGTGGCTGAAGATGACCAGATCAATCAACATCTTGCTGTTAAAATGCTTAATAAATTAGGTTATAAACCTGATATTGTTTCAAGCGGAAAAGAAGCTTTAGAAATAGTTAGTGAGAAACAATATGATCTTATCTTAATGGATGGATTGATGCCGGAAATGGATGGCTTTGAGGCAACGAAAATGATTCGCCTTTGTTTGGAAACACAACCAATAATTATCGCGCTTACGGCAAGCACAATGTATGGCGATAAAGAAAAATGTTTGCAGGCGGGAATGGATGATTATTTAAGCAAGCCGATCGATATAAATCATCTTGCTGCAATTATTGAAAAATGGGCGATGAAAAATAAAGCAGTCGTTTAATTATACTTTGCCGTTTTTTATTTCATCAACAATTCCTGGATCGAGCAGTGTAGTAGTATCGCCTAAATTTTGTGTTTCGCCTTCAGCGATCTTTCTTAAAATTCTGCGCATAATTTTTCCGCTGCGTGTTTTAGGCAAACCTTTTACAAACTGAATTTTATCCGGCTTGGCAATTGGTCCGATGATCCTGCTTACAGTTTGCGCAATATCTTTTCTTGTTGCTTCTGCATTTCCATGATGCCCGTTATAAATTACATAAGCATAAATGCCTTGCCCTTTTATATCATGCGGGTAACCAACCACCGCACTTTCAACCACACCTGAATGCATGTTGATTGCATTTTCAACTTCCGCCGTTCCTATTCTATGCCCGCTTACATTTAGTACATCATCTACGCGACCTGTTATGCGATAATTACCCTGCTCATCTTTTAATGCACCATCGCCTGTAAAATATAAATTAGGATATGTAGCAAAATAATTTTTTCTGCAACGCTCATGATCGCCGTAAGTTGTACGAATGGTTGACGGCCATGGCGCCTTTATGCAAAGATTTCCTTTTAATAAACCCTGCTCATCTTTTTCTGTTACTTCATTTCCATTTTCATCAACAAGCAATGGTTGCACGCCGGGCAAAGGCAGTGTAGCCCACGAAGGTTTTGATGGAGTAATACCGGCGAGGTTAGAAATCAAAACGCCACCTGTTTCTGTTTGCCACCATGTATCAACGATCGGGCATTTTTTCTTACCGATATTTTCATCATACCAATGCCATGCTTCTTCGTTAATTGGTTCACCAACTGTTCCCAAAACTTCTAATGATGAAAGATCTTTTCCTTTCAGTGGTGCATCACCAAAACCCATTAAACTTCTGATGGCAGTTGGCGCTGTGTAAAGAATATTCACTTTGTATTTATCAACAATATCCCAGAATCTTCCTGCATCAGGCCATGTGGGAATGCCTTCAAACATTAACGATGTTGCGCCTGCTGCAAGTGGTCCATAAACAATATAGCTATGACCAGTAATCCATCCAATATCAGCCGTACAAAAATGTATTTGTCCAGGCTTGTATTGAAACACATTTACAAAAGTGTAAGCTGTGTAAATCATATAACCCGCACATGCATGTACAACACCTTTGGGTTTGCCTGTTGAACCAGAAGTATATAAAATAAAAAGCGGATCTTCTGCATCCATTTCTTCTGCTTCAAAAAATACTTTGCCATTTTTTTCAACTTGTTCTTCTGCATAAAGCATTTCATCTTCCCACCAAACATCTCTGCCTTTTATCATAGATACAGGTGTGCGTGTTCTTGTAAAAACGATAACTCTTTTTACAGTTTTATTTCCAATTAGTGCATCATCTATCACATCTTTTAATGGAATGATTTTTTCGCCGCGAAAAGCGCCATCGCAAGTAATAATGTATTCCGCTTGCGCATCTTCCAACCTGTCAGCAATGCTTTGCGCGCTGAAGCCACCAAAAATCACAGAATGAATGGCGCCAATTCTTGCACAACCCAAAACTGCATAAGCAAGTTCAGGAACCATGCCCATATAAATGCAAACGCGGTCACCTTTTTTTACGCCATTATTTCTTAGCATTTGTGAAACCTGGCAAACTCTTTTATGCAAACGATTGTATGTAACAATTCTCGTTCTTTCTTCAGGATTATTCGGCTCCCAAATTATTGCCGGCTTTTCGCCAAGTGTTTTCAAATGCCTGTCGATACAATTTTCTGTTATGTTGAACTTTGCACCTTTGAACCATTCAATTTTTGGTTCGGTAAAATTCCATTCTAAAATTTTATCCCATTTTTTTCTCCAGTAAAAATTGTCAGCAACATCGCCCCAAAATTTTTCAGGCGCTTCTACACTTTCTTTATACTTCTGCTTGTAATCTTCTAATGATTTAATTTGAAAAGGATATGACATAGCAAATAATTAAGTGCGGTAAATTTATTAAACATCTGTACATACAAAGAATAAAAAGTTTTTATTAACTGAATGTTGAACGGATGCATAACTGCAAACTCTATCTTTGTTTAAGTCTTCATTCATGTCAATACACGTTCAAAATCTTTTAAAGCAATACGGCGAACAAAAAGCCGTAAATAATATTTCTTTTTCGTTGAACAAAGGTGAGATCGTTGGTTTTCTTGGTCCGAACGGCGCGGGCAAAAGCACAACGATGAAAATGATCACCGGTTATTTGCAACCCGATGCAGGCGAAATAAAAGTTTGTGATGTCGATGTAGAAAAGAATGTAATTAACATAAAAAAGAAAATTGGTTACTTGCCTGAATCAAATCCTTTGTATTACGACATGTATGTGCAAGAGTATTTGAAGTTTGTTGCGGGCGTGCATTCAATTCAAAATTCAAAAGTAAAAATTCAAAGTATTATTGAGCTTACGGGATTAACTATTGAAAGAAGAAAGAAAGTTGGTCAATTATCTAAAGGTTACAAACAACGTGTTGGATTGGCTGCGGCGTTACTGCACGAACCAGAAGTTTTGATTTTAGATGAACCAACGAGCGGTCTCGATCCCAATCAAATTGTTGAAATAAGAAATGTAATTAAAGAGCAGGGCAAGAATAAAACGGTACTCTTTTCAACACATATTTTGCAGGAAGTACAGGCAATTTGTGATCGCGTTATAATTATTAATAAAGGTGAACTTGTTGCAGACAGCAGTGTTGAACAATTAAAGATGAACACAAAATCAAATCGTATTGCTGTTGTTTTTTCAACTGATGTAAAGAAAGAAAATTTAAAAGCGTTGCCTGCGGCGATAAATGTTGAAGAAGTAAATAATCATAGTTTTAAAATATCTACAAACGATACAAATGAATTGCGCCGGCAGCTTTTGGAATTTGCTGTTACTGCACAATTAGATATAGTTTCTTTGCAAACAGAAGGAAATAGTTTGGAAGATGTTTTTAGAAGTTTAACAACGGTCGTACCAGTGTGACGCTTTGAAAAAAGACTGCCCTTTTGCCAAAAATTTTTTAGTATGCTTCAAAAATCAACGCTGCAATTTTTAAAACAACTTGCAAGAAATAATAACAAAGAATGGTTTGATGCAAATCGTAAGCAATATGAAGGTGCAAAAGCAGATTTTGCGTCTTTCATTCAAAATGTGATAGATGAATTTTGTAAAACAGATGCAAGCTTAGCAGCACTTACTGCAAAAGAATGTATGTTTAGAATTAACCGGGATATACGGTTCAGCAAAGACAAATCACCCTATAAAATTAATTTTGGCGCGAGCATAAACACAGGTGGAAAGAAAAGTTTTAAAGCTGGTTATTACTTACACATACAGCCCGGCGAAAGTTTTGTTGGTGGTGGTTTGTATACTCCGTTTCCTGAAGTTTTGCAAAAAGTGCGGCAGGAAATTGATTATAATTTTGATGAGTTTAAAAAAATCATCAATCATAAAAAATTTAAAACTGTTTATGCCAAAGGTTTGAGTATGGATAACGAAATGAGTTTATCAAGACCTCCAAAGGGCTACGATGAAAACAACCCTGCTATCGATTTTTTAAAACTGAAAAGTGTGATTGCGATTGCGCCTTTAACGGATGATCAATTAACCGATAAAAAGTTTGCATCAACAATTACAAAATCATTTGATGCATTGTATCCATTGATTTCATTTATTAATAAAGCATTGGAATAATTAACGGCACTAAACTTGTTTTACAATAGGAAAAAATTTTATGTACACTGATTATATAACAACGCAAAATGAAGCAATCTGTCATTTGTTTTTACATTGCTGTTTTAAAGATGGAAAATTTTCTCATGATGAAGTAGATACAGTGTCTGCAAAGTTTGTTGACCTGCAAATTCATAAAGATCTAAATTTTAAGGAAGAACTTCATCATTATACATCTTACATGCCCGAGGTTACAGGTGAAGAAGAATATTTACGGTATTTAATAAAACTTATAAACCCAGTGCAGGATTTGGCGCTATACTCTTATTGCCTTGAATTGTGTCTGAGTGATGGATTGCTTTCTGCAGAAGAAGAATCGTTATTGAAAAAAATATGCACTGTGCTTGAAATTGGCGAAGAGCACATTACAATAGACAATCTTTTTACACAGCGCAAAGCGGTTGAATTGGAAAAGATTTTTTAAGACGGCGATTCCTCAACTTTTTTTGGTTGCTCTTTTTTAAACTTAAATTTTGGTGCGTACCAGTAAAGTACGATTCCGACAATAATTAAACCGAGCGAAATAATTTCTGCTTGCGTAGGATTGATGCCGAAAAAATGATACTGTGTATTTACACGAATATGTTCAATAAGAAAACGTTCAATGCCATTCATAATTAAATACACAGCAAACAATCTTCCTGGCGTTGTGAATTTTTTTCTTACCGACCAAAGAATTGCGAACAGTATAAGGCACATTGTTATTTCATAAAGTGGCGTCGGAAATACCGGCAATGGCAGATGATTGCAATAATAATCCCAAGTGCAACCAAGCAAAGGAATGCCCTCGTTATTTACATTGTGCGGATAGGAATAAGCAAAAAGCCAATTGGGTAAACCAAGAAAAGGCTTAACGTAGGCATGCGGCACATTTTGCAACGAACCAAACTGTGCGGCATAAAATTGTGCGTTTTCTGCGAGTACTTTTGTATAGTCTGTTGCTGAATTTGCAAGCTGAACGCTGCCGTTTGCGTCGCTTACAAAAGCGCTGTTAATAATTCCCCAATCACCATCGCCGGCAACCTGGCAACCTACTCGCCCCCAACCATACGCAAACATTAATGCTGGTGCAATTGCGTCTGCAACTTTAATAAAACTGATGTTATTTTTTTTGAAATAATACCACAACGAAAGCGAGGCAACAATTAACCCACCATAAAAAGTAAGCCCGCTGGGTGAAAATAAATTACCCCAGGGATCTTTAACAAAGCGATCCCAGTTTTCAAGATTGTCAAAAACCTTTGCGCCCGCAAAACCTGCAACTGCTGCAATAAGCGTCATGTCACCAACCCTGTCGCTTGGCCAAATTCTTATGATGCGTTTTTCGGGAGAAGGCAGTTTCTTTTTATTCTTGTCCCACCACTTCAATCCTGCGAAAAATAATCCCAGTAAAATACCAGCGGCTAAGCTTCCTCTTGAAGAAAAAATAAACTCCTGCGGATCGTTTAAGGCGCCTTTTAATATAAATACACCTAAAATTTTGTAGCCTAATAAATAACCAAGAATAAAATTTATGATTAGCTCTACTGGTTTTGCAGGTTCTCCTGCAGTTATCGTTACTTCTTTATATGTAAAAGCACCTAGTGCCTGCCTTCTTTTTAACTCTTTTATTAACAACCAGGCGGCACCGAGAAATGATATCGCTACGCAAAAACCGAATGTGTTTACAATTTTTAATGCAGGTAAATTCCAGCCAAAAAAATCTTTACACAAATAATATAAATTAGGATACATGCTATTTTTTAAAACGTGCAATGATACTAAAAGAATATACTCTTTTCATAAAATCATTTTTTCTGAAAGCTTTTGCATTTCATTTTAAATAGTCAAACTGGCATTATTAAAAAATAAGAAAGAAGTATTGTCATTAATTCTTATTCACAGCCTGAACAAATTTCATTAAAAAACCAATGGTATATCCTTTGTTCAACATATACCATAATTATTTAAAAAATTAAAATTTTATAAGATGACAACTATTGCAAAACGTAACTACAGAACCATTGACAACTTGTTTGATGAGTTCTTCAATCTTCCCACTGCTTGGGGCAGGGAAAATGGATGGAATGTTCCGCCTGTAAACATTCATGAAAATAAAGATGGATTTCATCTTGAATTAGTTGCTCCCGGTTTGAAGAAAGATGATTTTAAAGTAAATCTTGACAAAGGATTACTTACTATCAGCTATGAAAAGAAAACTGAAGAAGAAAACAACGAGTACAAAACTCATCGCCGTGAATTTAGCGTTACAAGTTTTAAACGCAGTTTCCGTGTTGATGACGTTGTTAACACAGAAGATATTCAGGCAAAATATGAAGACGGTGTTTTAAAAGTTTTCTTGCCTAAAAAAGAAGAAGTAAAAGTTTTACCAAAAGAGATTAGTATTCAGTAATTTTTTTTCGTAGCAGTTGGTTTTGGTTAAATCCTTCCGTTTTTACGGAAGGATTTTTTATTGCCGTTTATAAAAAACTTTTATAACATTTTTATTTGGGCT
>DASZUY010000177.1:0-1885 GCA_035547495.1 Parafilimonas sp.
AAGTTAGGCATTGTGTTGCGATATGATGCGCAGCAATATCCTTTTGTGCAGGTGGATGCAGTAAAAGGTGAAGCAGATGAAACGCAAAAACAATTTGCGGGCAAAGCAGAAAGACTTGACCTTACCAAATTTGTAAATACTGAAGATTTAAGTGAAGATGATAAAATGCTTATTCAGCATTTGCGAAAATTATTGCCCGTAGAAGTTACACGGTATTTAAACCGCAATTCGCCATTTAGCGGCATTTGGGAAAACATCATTCAGCAACATAATGATGATTTGCCTGAAGAAACCCGTTCATTAATTATCGAATATCTTCTGCCCAAGTACAAAAAATTATTTTCAGAAATAAGTGAAAATAATTTTGCCCTTCTGCTACCTGCGAAAAAAACTTTTGTAACCGCCAATCTTGAAGCTGCTGTTTTATCAAATCAATATGTACAACCACAATTCACAGTAACGCACAATAATAATTTGTATGAAGTGCGCTGCAGTGTAAAATTGCTTGATGCAGTTGTACCCCTGGAAGAAAATGCAATCGCATCGCCACTCGTTTTTCAGCATGAGAATACATTTTATTTATGGCAGAAAACAGAAGATGTTTTGTTAGCCGAACGTTTTTTAATTGATGGAAAAATTTCCATCACCGAAGAAAACTGGGGCAAACAATTAGCTGAATTTATTTTACCCCTCACTAAAAATTATGATGTTCAGTTCAGCGGTATTCAAAAGGAAGAAGTAAAAAATATTCGACCTGAAATGCGGTTGATGATTAAAGAAAAAGGCGACTATCTTGTGTTTCAGCCTTTCTTTAATTATAATGGTTACGATGTAAAGCCTGATGATAAAGAACGCATCATTATTCCGATGGCAGGTAAACTGGTGATTATTCATCGCAATGATGAAGCGGAAAAAACACTCACAAAAAAAATTGAGAACCTGCATTCATCTTTCATTCATACAGATGATAAAAATTCATTGGCATTAAAAGGAACAGACGTTTTAAAAAATAACTGGTTCTTTCTATTTGCAGATGCGGTGAAAGAAATGAACATTCCTGTTTATGGTTTTGATGCGTTGAAAAAATATCGTTTCAATACTGCAAAGCCAACAACGAAAATTTTCATTAGCAGCAATACAGATTGGTTTGATGCAAAAATTGATATTCATTTTGGTGACCAGAAAATTACTGTGTCTGATGTAAAAAAGGCATTGCAAAACAAACAGCAATTTGTGCCGCTGGCAGATGGAACGCTTGGTATTTTGCCTGAAGATTGGATTAGAAGATATTCAATGTTGTTTGCTGTTGGCGAAGGCAAAGCATCAAATATTAAACTCAGCAAATATCATTTTGGTGTTATTGAAGAATTGTATGCACAGCGCAACGAAGAAGAAATATTTTTTAAGCTTGAAGAAAAATATGAACGCTTAAAAGAACATCATACTGTAAAACAAATTGAACCGCCTGAACATTTGCAAAATATTTTACGCCCTTACCAGGTTTCCGGTTTTCAATGGTTGAATTATTTAAGTGAAGTGAATTGGGGCGGCATTCTTGCAGATGATATGGGGCTTGGTAAAACGGTGCAGGCTTTATCATTTTTGCATCACTATAAAACAACAACAGGAAAATTACGAGCGCTGGTTGTTTGCCCAACAACATTAATGTTTAACTGGGAAAATGAAATTAAAAAATTCACGCCATCACTAACGTGGTATATTCATCACGGCGCTGCACGTTCGCAACAATTATCAATGTATGAAAGCGCTGATGTGGTAATTACAACTTACGGAACGTTGCGTAGTGACATTCAGTTATTCGCTGCTTCTGAATTTGATTATGTGATTTTGGATGAAAGCCAGGCAATAAAAAATCCGCAGAGTA
>DASZUY010000178.1:0-3362 GCA_035547495.1 Parafilimonas sp.
GTAATACTTACAAAACAATTCAGGTTGCCAAGTTATATTAATGGCAATGAAAACGGAATGTTGATTGAAGCCTGCGCAGGTTTGCTTGATAAAGACAATGCTGAAGATTGCATAAAAAGAGAAACGGAAGAAGAAACAGGTTATAAGATTTCCGAAGTAAAAAAAATCTTTGAAGCTTATATGTCGCCGGGTTCAGTAACAGAAATTTTGTATTTTTTTATTGCTGAATATTCGAAGGACATGAAGGTGAATGAAGGCGGCGGCGTGGAACACGAAGAAGAAAATATCGAAGTATTGGAACTGAAGTTTGATGACGCTTTAAAAATGATTGGAACAGGCGAAATAAAAGATGCCAAAACAATTATGCTACTTCAATACATCCGGTTAAATAAAATTTTATGATGGAAAATTTAAGTTATCCAATTGGCAAGTACCAGGCAAAACCATTTTCAAAAAAACAAAAAGACGAATGGTTACTTGATTTAAAATTTCTGCCTTCTGAATTAGAGCTCGCCATCCAGGATTTAGATGAAGCACAACTGCAAACGCCCTATCGTGAAGGCGGCTGGACAGTTCATCAACTTGTGCATCATATTGCAGATAGTCATATGAATGCATACATGCGTTTTCGATTAGGACTTACAGAAAATAATCCAACTATAAAAACTTACGACCAGGATGCATGGGTTTTATTAAATGATGTAAAAGTGCTTCCGATAAATATTTCAATTACGCTGTTACATTCCTTACACAGGAGATTAGTTGCAATGCTTGAAGGTTTGGAAGATGATAAATGGGAACGCACTGTTTATCATCCCGAGCAACAAAAAGAAATTACGCTTTGGCATTTATTAGGAATGTATTCGTGGCATGGCAAGCATCATGCTGCACATATAAAAAATTTACGCGAAAGAAATAACTGGTGATAATTAATAATGAGCAATGAATAATGAACAATTGAATGATGATCGGTTAAAATGGAAAACTTTATCATCAGAATATTTGTCGCACGAAACATGGTTTACGGTTAGAAAGGATACTTGCGAAAGAAGCGACGGAACAATCATAAATAATTATTACGTATTTGAATTTCCTGAATGGGCAACAGCTTTTCCTGTAACTGCTGAAGGAAAAATTGTATTGACAAAACAATATCGTCATGCATTGAATGAAGTTGGCATTGAATTACCGGGTGGTGTTGTAGAAAAAGGAGAATCTTTTGAAGATGGAATTAAGAGAGAATTGCTGGAAGAAACCGGTTATGAATTTGATGAAATAAAACCGCTTGGTGTTATTTCTGCAAACCCATCAACCAATACCAATTTAATGCACATGTTTTTAGCAACAGGCGGCAGAAAAATTAAAGAGCAGGCATTAGATGATAATGAAGAAATAGAAATTTTAGAACTGAGTTTTGATGAGCTTATGCAATTGATAGATGAAAATAAAATTATGCAATCAATGCACCTGAGTACAATTTATTATGCCTTAAAAAGTTTGGGAAAGCTCAGCTATAAATAGTTCAATTCTCCTATTAAAAACACACTTCCGCAAATCAAGATGAGATCATCCTTTGATGCATGTGTTAGTGCTTCTCTCAAAGCAGTATTTACATCAGCATAAGATTTTCCTTCTAATCCATTTTGATTAGCAAGATCCATAAGTTGGTTCTCATTCATTGCTCTTGGCATTTGCGCTTTTGTAAAATAATAATTTGCTGTTTTAGGAAATAGCGTTAGAATGTTTGAAACATCTTTATCTTTTACAAAGCCTGTAATAATATGCAACGCGTTATAGCTTGCTAATTCTAATTGCTCCATCAATTGCTGTATGCCATTAAGGTTATGCGCTACATCAACAATCACCGTTGGATTATCTTTTATTTTTTCCCAACGACCGTGCAAACCTGTTAAACGTTTTACTTTTTTTAAAGCAGAATCAATATGCTGCTTTTTAATTTTCCACTCTTGTAACTGCAGTTGATGAACAGCTTCTAAAACAGTTACAATATTTTTTGTTTGATAAACGCCCGGCAAGTCGAGGTAATACAGATGATGCTCATTTTTTCTTTTATCAACAACCTCGCATTTTAGTTGTGTATGTTCATAATCGAAATCCTGCACATAAAAATTTTCCTGCGCATAAATCACAGGCGCATTTTTTTCTTCGGCACATTCATCAAAAATCAATCTCGTTCCGTTTATCACTTCGCCAATAACAACAGGCGTATTTTGCTTGATGATACCCGCTTTTTCAAACGCAATTTTTTCTAAAGTATCACCCAAAATATTCATGTGATCCCAACCAATATTTGTAATAACTGAAAGCACGGGCGAAATAATATTTGTGCTGTCTAACCTGCCACCTAAACCCGTTTCAATTACGGCTACATCAACTTTTTGTTGCACGAAATAATCAAATGCCATTGCCACAGTTATCTCAAAAAAAGATGGTTCAAAATTTTTTATTGGCGATTTCATCCGTTTGGTAAAATCAACAATAAAATCTTTGCTGCACATTTCACCATTTACTTTTATTCTTTCCCTGAAATCTTTTAAATGCGGCGAAGTATATAAACCTGTTTTATAACCTGCTGTTTGTAAAATAGCAGCGAGCATGTGGCTTACCGAACCTTTGCCATTTGTTCCGGCAATATGTATGGTTTTAAATTTTTTTTGCGGATTGTTTAAAGCTTCCGTAAGCTTAATTGTGTTCGCTAAATCTTTTTTATAAGCTGCAATGCCGATCTTGCTAAACATCGGGAGCTGTTCGTACAAATATTGCAGCGTTTCTTCATACGTCATGATGCAAATTTCAAATCAAAGCGCAAAACTAATTCATAATTCATGGCAATAAATTTGAAGCAATATTTAAAAGCGTATATGAAAAACACAATTTATCTTTTAATTTTTACCGTTCTTTTCAGCCTGCATACTTCAGCTCAAAACAAAAATTATACTTCTGGCACAACAACAATATGCAGTTTGGTTAGTGAAAGCGATGCAGGGAATATTGCCAAAGATGGGCCGCTTATTTTGTACATGCATGATTCTGTGCAAAACCAACAGGTAGAAATTGTTTTCCCTAAATTGATGCGCAACAAAATGTCCTATAATCCTTACGACAAACTGGTTAATCAAACGGTTTGTATAACGGGAAGATTGAGTAAGTATAATAATGCGCCTGCAATTATTATCAGCAATGAAAATCAAATTAAAACAAAAAGTGGAGAGCAGGTAAACAGAATGACAGCTAATTATTAATGCCTTTCAAAAAAAAGTTAAACTTAAACATTGTAAATTCCTGTTGCAGGAAAAAATCGTATTTGTTAATTAACTTGTTTTCGTTTTAATATCGCTGTT
>DASZUY010000179.1:0-9634 GCA_035547495.1 Parafilimonas sp.
ATGTATCTGTCACGGCCTGAAAACCTGTAATTTCCTGGAATGTGCTGCCATAATTACTTCCCATTTGTCCAAATGCAGATAGCGTTGGATACATTGCGCCTCTTGCACTTTTAACCGCATACTGATTTGCAATTACAAACATGCTGTCTGATTGTTGCAATGGCTGGCTGGCAAGTGCCAGCTGGTAAACATAAGCAGGATCTAATTGTGACAGCGGCGGAATAGGAATTTTATCAACATCAGGCGTTGAAACATTAAACGCTGTTGCTTCATCCAAATTTAATAAAGCAATTAACTGAATTCTGTTTTGATCTGCCGCGCCCGCTGCACTTATATAAGTGCTGCTGTCAGTTGCAAGCTGTGCCTCTAATTGTGCTGCATTCAGCTCGGGCATACTGCCTGCGTTTACTAATTTTTTTGTATTATCTAGCTGCGCAGTTGTTTGATCGATATTTACTTTTGCAATGTTTGCTTGTTCAATTGATAAAAGTGTTTGCAGGTATGCAGCCGCTACGTTCAGCGCAATATCATTTCTTGCCTTACCAATACCAAGTTTGTACGCTTCTTCATCTTTTTGAGAAGCAAGAATATTATTTTTTATATTGAAAAAATTAAACAGTGTGATGCCCGCCTGCACCCCATAGCTTTGAAAAAACACTTTGTTGTTTGTATATTGATTGGTGGTAGGATCTATACTGCGTCCAAACTGGTAACCTGCCTGTGTATTAAAACCCAAAGTTGGAATTGTTTGACTTTTTGCAAGTTTTGTTTGTAACGCAGCTTGCCTCGCCTGCACATCTGCCTGTTGAACTGTAATATTGTTTGCCATTGCATAATCAACGCAACGGCGTAAATCCCATGTGTCTTGTGCGTTTAGAGTTTGACAACACAAGCATATCAATAAAAACGAAAGAAATTTTATCATTTTTCTCATGTTATGTGCCGGTTAAAGTTAACCGGATGTATGCGCATAATTCAACAAAAATAACTGAAAGCACTTTTTGAATATCTTAAATTTTATATAAACGGAAAACTAAAGCTGTGTCAGGTAAGAAGTTGTTTTAAATTTTATTTTGATGAAGTATGTCAAGGTCTGGTGTTCTTCCATTTTGTTTTTTATGAAATATAAAATATAAAATAATAAACACTGCTAAAACACTTAAGCCGGTAACTGCATATTCAGGATTTGTAATGGCAATTACAGTTCCAACAAAAAGATAAGCAAGAATAAAAAGCACCGGAAGTAAAGGATATAATTTCATTTTATAAATTCCTGTTTTATCTAAATGCTTGGTGCGTTTGCGTAAAATAAAAATAGCGCCTGCCGATGTTGCCATACCAATTGAGTCTAAAAAAATAGTAAAGCTTAAAATCTGGTCGAACCTGTCAGCAAAAAATAAAACAATTACACAAATACCTGCAAACACGGTTAAGCTAACGGTGAGTACATCTTTTTTTTCATCTTTCTTTTTAAATGCTGCAGGTAAAATTCCATCCAGGCTCATTGCATACATTACACGTGGATTACTTAACAGCAAAACATTTACATAAGCAAGCACAGCAAGAAATAATAAAATTGAAAACGCATACCTGCCACTTGCGCCAAACATTTTTTCTGCAACAATAGCGGCAATACTTTTGGAAGTTTTTAATTCATCAAAGCCAATGATTTTATAATAAGAATAATTTACGCTGAGATAAAGCGCAATAATTACAAAAATGCCTATTACAATTCCTCGCGGTAAAATTTTTTTAGGGTTTTGCACTTCTTCTCCAAAATTGATGGTTTGCTGATAACCACCATAAGTAAACGATGCAGCCTTCAACGCAACACCAAACAATATAAGATTGTTGGTCGACGATAAATCTGCCGTTGAAGAAATTGATGAACCTGTATGATACAACTGCGGAAAAAATATTGCAGCAATTAAAATAAGTATCATACTCATTTTAATAATCATTAAAACATTTTGCGTTTTAGAACTCATGCGTAAACCCATAAGGTTAACACCATAAAACAAAACGATAGCGCTGATGGCAATTAATGATTCTGTAAACGCTGAAGGATTTCTAAAAATAAGCGGTGCAATATATTCGCTGCCAATTAGTGCAACGCCTGCCAGTGATGCAGCATTTGAAATAAGAATGATGCAATTAATTGCGAACGCTAATGAAGGATGATAACAAACGGCAAATATTTTATAATATCCACCAGTGATTGGATAACGCGAACCTATTTCTGCGTAAGTAAGTGCACCACATAAAGCAATCAATCCGCCCAAAATCCATACAGCAAAATAGTATGCAGGTGTTGAAGAAGCAGCGGCTGCATCTTTCGCCGTTCTGAAAATGCCCATTCCAATTACAAGCCCGATAACGATCATTGTTATATCGAACAGCGAAAGTTTTTGTTTCTCCTTCATAAAAAGTAAATGTAGGGAAACATCGTTATGAGCAACGATAAATCATCAGCCTAAACTATTTAATTAATCTTATGCTGACAGGATACTTATATAATTTGCCTTCGCTGGCGCGAACTGTTGCAACAATTACCAATACCGCTACAATAATACCAACAACCCATAGCAGCAACAGTCCAATCACAGATATAATTAATACCACACAAACTAGAAATATGGTTATTTGAAAGTTGAGCGATTCCTTTGCATGATAAGCAATAAATGTTGATTCATCTTTTTTTATAAGATAGATGATAAGTGGTGCAAGTATTGGAAATATAAAAGTGAGTACATGCGATAATAAGGCAATCGTTTTTTCATCGTTCGTTGGTGGAATTAACGGCGTTTCTTCTGTGCCAAGAAATGAATTATCTGCCATAAAATTTATTTGCTTAAAGTTAAAGTATAAACACTTCAGTTCTGTTTATTGGGTTTTATTTTTGTGTAATGAAATTGCGTAACGAGGATGTTAGAAAAATCACACAAATAAAACAATACTTACTCGACCCGCCTGTTAGTTTTAAATTATACGACTATGCAATTACCTATGTTAACGAAGCCATCACTGTTTTAAATCAATATCCAACTGCGCAATCTTTAGTTACTTACCTGCAACAACTGCTTCAACAATTAAATGATAAAACAATCGCACAAGAAGACTTGCGAAAAACATTAAAGCAAGCCGGTATTCAAATAAGTAAAATCACCAGCGGATAATGTGAACAGAGAATTTATAAACACATCTTCATAAAACAATTTTGTTTGATGTAAGCTTCTTTTATTTTTGTTGCTGATTGGTTTTAAAGATGATGCAAATCGTCTGATGAATTAAAAGGGAATCCTGTTAAAATCAGGAGCTATCCCCGTAGCTGTAAAATCCCCATCCATAAGGATGGAAGCAATCGCTTAATTTCTTAGCCACTGTTTTATTAACGGGAAGGCATTTAAGCGAGGGTTAAGCCAGAAGACCTGCCAGTCAAAAATAATATCGGGCTTTCGGGTGAAAAGCAGAATGATATCGTCTTACTGCAGAAAGACAATTTCATTTCTATTTATCTCTTTACACGAAAGCTCATTCTTCAAAACATTAATCACATTCAAAAGAAGAATGAGCATGAAAAAAATTTTTATTACAACAATTGTATTAGCGCTTATACAATTTGCAAAAGCGCAAACAGATTCTGCAAAAGAAAATGTTTTGGATGAAGTGGTTGTTACCGCAACAAAATCACCAAAAAAATTAAGTGAAACAGGAAAAGTAATTACAGTAATTACCAAAGAACAAATTGAACGCAGCGGCGGAAAGGATTTATCACAGTTATTAAATGAACAGCTTGGCATTACGGTTAACAATGCAACAAGTAACCCCGGAAAAGATAAGTCGCTTTACATGCTTGGTGCAACAGATAAATACACGTTGATTTTATTAGATGGAATTCCGCTGAATGAGCCTGCCGGCGTTGGCGGAAGTTTTGATTTGCGTTTGTTATCGCTTGATAACATTGAACGCATCGAAATTTTACAGGGCAGTCAAAGCACATTGTATGGCTCAAATGCCGTTGCAGGTGTAATTAATATTATTTCAAAAAGATCGCAAACAAAAAATCCGCAATTGAACGGGTTGTTAACCTATGGAAGTTATAATAGTTTTAAAGGCAGCGCAAACATCAGCCAAAAAACAAAATTGCTTGAATACAATTTGAATTACACTTATTACAACACGGATGGAATTTCGGAAGCAAAAGACACGACAGGTAAAGCAAATTTTGATAAAGATGGATACAAGCAAAATGCGCTGCAGGCAATTATTGGAATTAATGCTACAGATAAACTTAAACTCTCACCTTATTTGCGCTATACAAGATTTAATGGTGATTTTGATGATGATGCTTTTACAGATGGGCCAGATTATTACATTGCTTCGTTACTTAACACAGGATTAGATGGACATTATAACTATGCCACCGGCAGTTTGCATTTTAATTATGGTTATGATTTCACCAGGCGCGATTATGAAAGCGCCTACCCTTTTCAATCGAGTGGAAAATTTCATAATGCAGAGGCTTACATAAATCAAAAGTTAAGTGAAAATATACAGATGATTACAGGCTTAGATTATCAATCTTACAAGGTGAAAAATATTGATACGATTAATAGTATTGTTAGTCCGTATGTTTCATTTCTACTACATAACAATAATGGATTAAATGTTGAGCTTGGCGGACGCTTTAATCATCATAATAAGTATGGAAATAATTTTACGTATAGCTTTAATCCATCTTATTTCATTAATAACGGCGTAAAAATTTTTGCAAACATTACCAGTGGCTTTCGTGCGCCATCTGTTAATGAATTGTTCGGCTTATATGGTGCGAATCCAAATTTAAAACCCGAAAAATCACACACGCAGGAAGCAGGTGTACAAACATTTTTATTGCATAAAAAATTATCGCTTTTGTTAACTGCTTTTAATCGGAATATTGATGATGTTATTATTAATACATCCGCAACAAATTATATTTATGATAATGTAAATAAACAACATGACGATGGTGCAGAGTGTGAAGTAAATTATGCAACTAAAAAACTTCAACTCAATGCATCGTATGCATACATAAATGGAAAGCTTACTGATAAATCTTCAGGAAAAGACTCTGCGTATTATAATCTCATTCGCCGTCCAAAAAATGCTGTAAAACTTTTTGCAGGTTATAATATTACTCCTTCGTTTTATATCAGCACCTCTGTTCAATTTACAGGAAAAAGAACAGATACATATTTTGACCCATTAAGTTTTGAATCAAGTGAGGTGAACTTAGATGCGTACACATTGTGGAATGCGTATGTACAATATAAATTTTTAAAAGATAGGTTGCATGTGTTTATTGATGTGAAAAATATCGCCAACAAAACAAATTATTATGAAGTATATGGTTACAATGTGCAGGGTTTTACGATAACAGCGGGATTACATTTTAAATTATAAAACAATTATATGCCGCAGCATGAAATAAAAACTTGTCCGCGTTGTAATAACATTTTTGAATGCAAGGTTGGTGACATCCATCATTGCCAGTGTAACTGTATCGAATTGAATTTAGAAGAAAGGTGCTTTATTGAAGAACGTTATACCGGTTGCCTGTGTGCATCATGCCTCTACCAATTAAAAAACCGCTTTATCTTTTTTAAAGAAAAATATTTATTTAATGGATAAAACATTCATGAACTGGAGCGGCGGAAAAGATTCTGCATTGTGCTTCTATAAAGCGTTGCAATCAAACCAATACAACATTCAATGTTTACTTACAAATGTAAATGCAATACATAACAGGATTTCAATGCATGGCGTAAGAAGAAATTTGCTTGAAGCACAAGCGGCATCTATCGGCATCGCACTTCAAACAATTGAATTGCCTGAGCAACCATCAATGGAAGAATATGAAGAAATGATGATGAAAAAATTATTTCAATTAAAATCGGCAGGTTTTAATAAGGCAATTTTTGGTGATATTTTTTTGGAAGATTTGAAAAATTACCGCAAACAAAAATTAAAGCAGCTTGATATTGATTGCATATTTCCTTTATGGAAAAAAAACACAACTGAATTAATAAAAGAATTTATTGCGTTAGATTTTAAAGCCATCGCTGTTTGTATAAATGAAAATTATTTAGATAAAAGTTTTTGCGGAAGATTAATTGATGAATCTTTTATAAACGATTTACCTGCAAATGTTGATGTGTGTGGTGAGAATGGTGAGTTTCATTCCTTCGTTTTTGATGGACCAATATTTAAGCAACCCTTAAACTTTTCTAAAGGAGAAATAGTTTACAAATTATATGATGCGCCGAAACAAAATAATGATACATCAACTAAATATGGATTTTATTTCTGTGATTTGTTGCCTATTTAATTTTTATAGTTAGCAGGATCTAATGCAGCAGGACTCCATGCCTCAAAAAAACCTGCAATTTTTTCTTTGTCATATCCCTTACCTTCTTCGAGATATTCTGAATCTTGTGTGTGAATACGATTTCCTTTTTCATCAAGAATAATAAATACAGGAAAACCAAATCGCTGAGGATAGCCATATTTAGCATACAGCTTTTGATTTTTATTTTCTTCACTATAATTCAAATGGTAAACAACAAAATCAGCATTTACAATTGAATCAAGTTTGGGATCTTGTGCAACAGTTAAACTAAAACGCTTACACCAAATGCACCAGTTACCACCGCCTTGTACCAAAACAAATTTGTGTTCTGCTTTTGCTTTTTTTACTGCCGCCGCAATTTCTTTTTCTGCATTTGCATTCGGGTTATATAAATGTGCTGTATCTGTACTCTGTGCATTCGCGTTATAAAACATAAATAAACCAATCGCAAACAATAATCGTTTCATAACTTTAAATTGATGTAATGCAAATCTATTTTATCAGCATCATCATTCAAACAAAATTAATTTTGCATAAAATAGCAGCATGGATCTTGATAAACTGCTTTCTGTAACATTTACATTGTTTGCCGTAATAGATATTATTGGCTCCATTCCTGTGCTTATTGGTTTAAGAAGTAAGGCAGGAAAAATCAATTCGCTAAAAGTTACAATTGTTTGTGGCGCACTTATGATCATATTTTTATTCGTAGGCGAACCTATGTTGAAAATTTTAGGTCTTGATGTACATTCATTTGCTGTGGGTGGTTCAATCGTTATGTTTTTGCTTGGACTTGAAATGGTGTTAGGACTTGAATTTTTTAAAGAAGAAGCCGGTGCAACCGGAACACTTGTGCCGATTGCATTTCCGATAATTGCGGGTACAGGAACGCTTACAACAATCATGTCGCTAAAAGCAAATTATGATGATAAATATATTTTGATTGGAATTTTAATTAACCTCGTATTCATTTTTACTACACTGCATTTATTGGGTTGGCTCGAAAAAATTTTAGGAAGAGCGGGTTTAATTGCTGTACGAAAATTTTTTGGTGTAATACTGCTAGCTATTGCTGTAAAAATTTTCGGAACTAATCTTGCCGCATTTGGAAAATAGTTGTTGGTTGCAACTTAGTGTTATTAATTTCGCAGCATAAAGTTTGGTCTCGTAGTACAACGGATAGTACGCAAGTCTCCGGAACTTGATATTCAGGTTCGATTCCTGACGAGATCACTAATTATTCAAAATAAAAAATTCCAGGTGAATATCCTGGAATTTTTATTTGTGATTCTTGATTGTGTTTACTTAGTCTTTCTAAATTCGTTAAGAAGCTTTGCGCCATTTTCATTTATAGAAATGGTTTTGTAGAAATTCTTATTTTCCAAATGAACAATATAAGCAGAACCTGCAGGCGCATCAATCTTTTCTGCTCCGGCAATGTAGTATTTATCATATTCCTGCTGCACCTGTTGTATTAAACTTGCAGGCAAATAACTTGCTTTAAAATACTCAACAGTATAAACCCAATTTCCTTTGCTGCTGTAAAATGCCTTGGTAGTGTTTCCATCAATTTCAAAACTTGCTTCATAACCATTTTCAATTTGTTTCCATACTTCGCCGGAAATATTTTCATATTGATGATGAAAACTTTTCATTGCTTTTTCTGTTGCCGAAATCTTACCGAAGTTTTTATTTATGTTATCAGGTGTTGCGGCACTTGCGCTTACCAAAATTGCTAAACATGTAGCCATTAATAAAAGATGCTTTTTCATAATTTAATTTTTATTGTTTAAAATTTTTTAACAGAGAGACACTCATTATCAAATGCTCTTCAGTTAAAAACTTTTCAAGACAAGTACCAACAGGCTTGTATTAAGATGAACGGCTCATGCATTAAGATGAGAGGTAAAAAGGCGCGTTAAAGCAAATTAACTATATAAAAAAAACTGTTCGGTTTGGAACAGAAGATTTACAAAAACGAACACTATTAAAATATTTCCTGAAATATTGCCGGTAAAAAAACACCAAGCGGCACACTGTTCATTATTTTTAATTCTTCTTTTAATGAAGTTTCATTATCAAGAAATTTAAAAAGATTTTGCACAGAGTTTTGTTTAAAAAGCGATGCGAACAAATTATCACCGCTCATTTTTTTATTGTACAAAACATTTAAAAGCGTGTTATCATAAAGGTTAAAGCGTTTTTCAAAAATACTTTTTGATAGTAAGGGATTTTTTTGCTGTACTAAAGCATCAACAATTTGCGCCGTATGTTTTTGTATGAATTGAAAAGTATAACCAGTGCTTGCTTTTGTATCGCCGCCTGCAGCACCAATGTTTATAATCCTGTTATCGCCTTTGGAAAATTTAAAATTAGTCATTGGAATTACGCCAAACTCTTTATCAATAACAGTATAGTCATTTATTTTTAAAAACGATTGAATATATTTTTCAATTGCCATTTCATATTCTGCTTGCGGCAAAATTTTTTCAGATAGCAAAGTGTATTCAATAAGTGCTTTATTTTTTGCAACAGGTAAAACATAAACGAAAGTTGCTCCCGTTGTTTGATCAACTCTAAAATCCATAAACGTTGCAACATGCTCGTTAAAACAATTTTCATTTGTTTCAATCAACCAACCTTTAAAATGTTGCAATAAAACATAAACACTTTTTTGTTGCAGTGCTTCCTGTTTCCAATCATTAAAAATGATGCTGTTAAAAATATAATCTGAATGAAACTCCTCATCAGTTGTTTTTGCAACTGCATAACTTTCATTACTAAAAATTGACTGCACATCACCATACATTATATCAATGTTTGAACGCTTCTTTGCTCTATTTAAAACTGTTTCATACAAATCAATACTACGAATCATTTTATATTGATATGGTTCTAAATCAAACCTTGCAGAAAACTCATTCGAGAAAAAATCTATTTGCTGCCAACGATGATAAACAATGTCTTCTAACAAACCAGGTTGTTGTTCCCAAAAACACCATGTTTTATCGTTTTGATTTTTGTGTTCTTTATCTAACAGTAAAATCTTCTTATCATCAAAAAAAGAATGGTGCACCATTCTTTGTAATAAACTTAAACCTGCACAACCGGCACCTGAGATGATATAATTGTATTTCTTTATCACTTAAATTGAAAGTAGGAATTTTTGCGAAGTATAATTTAGTATGGAAATAATTAATCGTATGCAACAAGATGAATTACTTCTCCATTATCGTAATACAT
>DASZUY010000180.1:0-7614 GCA_035547495.1 Parafilimonas sp.
GGTAGTGATAACAATAAACAAACCGTTGAAGCAAAATATATCATTATCGCAACAGGTGGAAGAAGCCGCGAACTGCCCAACTTAAAACAGGATGGCAAAAAAATTATTGGTTATCGCGAAGCAATGATTTTACCGCAACAGCCAAAAAGTATGATCGTTGTTGGAAGCGGTGCAATCGGTTCAGAGTTCGCATATTTTTATAACAGCATGGGAACAAAAGTTACCATCGTAGAATTTATGCCGAGAATTGTTCCTGTTGAAGATGAAGAAATTTCAAAAGAATTGGAAAAGCAATATAAAAAGCAAGGCATTGAAGTTATGACGAGCGCTACTGTTGAGAAAGCAGACACGTCCGGTAATGGTGTTCGCGCAACAGTAAAAAAACAAGATGGAAGCACTGTAACATTGGAAGCAGATATTTTATTAAGTGCTGTTGGTGTTGTAGCCAATGTTGAAAATTTAGGTCTGGAACAAGCCGGTATAAAGACAGACAGAGGTAAGATTGTTGTTGATAAATTTTTGCAGACAAACGTTCCGGGTTTTTATGCGATTGGTGATTGCACACCCAACCAGGCACTAGCACACAAAGCAAGCAGGGAAGGTATTGTAGCGGCTGAACATATTGCTTTTACAGAGAAGAAAATTTCACATCAGCCAGAGCCGCTTGATTACGGAAATATTCCGGGTTGTACGTATTGCACGCCTGAAATTTCAAGCGTGGGTATGACGGAGAAGGCAGCAAAAGAAGCAGGCATAAATATTAAGATTGGAAAATTTCCTTTTATGGCAAGTGGAAAAGCAACTGCAGCCGGCGCTACAGAAGGTTTTGTAAAAGTAATTTATGATGCGAAATATGGTGAACTTTTAGGCGCGCACATGATTGGTTATAACGTTACAGAATTAATTGCCGAAGTTGTTACTGCAAGAAAATTGGAAACAACTGGTCATGAGATTCTTGCTGCTGTGCATCCACATCCAACAATGAGTGAAGCAGTGAAAGAAGCAACTGCTGTTGCGTATGGTGAAGCGACAGATATTTAGTGTTTAGCGTAAACAGTTAACCGCAACTGAAAATCGGAAACTCAAAACTGCAAATTGTTCATGCGTACCAATTATTCATCCGGTGCTAAGTGGGAAGACATTGTTGGTTATAGTCGCGCTGTAAAAATCAATAATGTAATCGAAGTTACCGGCACTGTTGCAATTGATGATGAAGGAAAAACAGTTGGCGTTAATGATGCTTACCTTCAGACAAAACACATCATACAAAAAATAGAAAAAGTTTTGCGACAAGCTGGTGGAACATTAAAAGATGTTGTGCGCACAAGAATGTTTGTTACAGATATTTCCCGCTGGGAAGAATATGGCAAAGCACATGGCGAATTTTTTAGCGAAATAAAACCATGCACTTCCATGATTGAAGTAAAAGGTTTGATTGACAAAGAATATTTAATCGAGATAGAAGCAACTGCAATTGTTGAATAACTACTTCAGTGCATCAAGCACCTTAAAAATCTTTTGCGTAACACTGCCTTTGCTTTCATCATAATTGTTTACAATAATTGAAACCACATATTTCTTTCCGTTTGAAGCAGTATGATAACCCGCAAAGCATCTAACACTATTAATCGTTCCGCTTTTTAATTTCATTCCGTTGTAAGTTGGTAATGCGTTATAAAAACTTTGAAACCACGGTTGCTTTTGTGCGTATAATAAAGCATTTACTTCAGCATAAGTTGTAACACGATTTTGCGGAGAAAGTCCGCAACCATCAGAAATATTTAATGCAGATGAATCAATGTCATTCTGCTGCCAGAATTTTTTTATTTCGGAAACGCCTTTTTCAGTTGAACCAATACCATCTTCTTTGTTAGCAATTGTTTTTGCCAATGCGTCGCCATATAAGTTTATACTCTTTTGCAGGAACCAATAATTAAGGCTGTCAAGTGTTGGAGAGCTATAACTTGTAATATTGTTTTGCGCAGATGGAATAGAAACGTTCTTACGTATCAACGAAGCACCGGTAATTATATCTCCTGTTACATAAATGCTATTTTGTTTGAGCGCAGAATCTAATTCTAATTTTAATTGTCTTGCAGCATAAGGAATAGAGCCTGAAACTTTAAACTCATTTACACCTTTTGGAATTGTTCCTTCTGCGAAAATTTTTTCACTGTATGGTGAAGTGTATAAAATTGTGTTGTCGCCAGTTCCCGCATCTGCGGTGGTTATAAAATTATCATACTCATCAACAGCAAGCGGTGGATTCGTTCTCAATAAAGTTGAAGTATCTCCAACATTATTTCCAGGTTTTAAAATAAGATCATATTGATTTTCGCGCCAGTTAATTGCCCAAATTCCACTGCCATAATAATTGCCCATGTCAGCCCATATATATCCACCCGGCAAAGCATTGTAACTAAATGCACCATCATCTAAAATAATATTGCCTTTAATTTTTTTTATGCCTGCACTTTTAAGCGCATCAATAAAAAAATTTAAAATTGAATCTGGTTTTGTTTGTGCCCATCGCCAACTGCCTAATGACGGATCGCCATAACCTTTTATAATTAAGTCGCCGTTTAATTCCTCGTTGCTAATTGTTCCGTTATAACCAACTTCCGTTTTATAAGTAAAATCATGACCCAGCAAAGAAAATGCTGTAATTGATGTAAAAATTTTTTGCGTACTGGCAGGTGCTAAACCGTATTGTTCATTCAAAGCAAAAACTTTATTGCCATCTGTATCTGTAACATACATGCTAACAACTGCATGTTTAAGCTGGTCATCATTTAAAAAGGTATGTATTGCTTTTTTAAGTTTTTCTGCAACAGATTGACTATACATTTGCACCGAAAAACAAACAAGAATTAATAAAACAGATAAAAACTTTTTTGTCATTCAACAAAGAAAATAATCTTTTTAATGCAAACTATTAAAGCTTCTATAATAACAATCGGTGATGAATTATTAATAGGGCAGGTAATTGATACCAACAGCGCATGGATTGCACAACAATTAAATACAATCGGCATTTGGGTGAGCAGGAGAGTAGCAGTGGGAGATATGCGTGAAGAGATTTTAAAAGCATTGAATGAAGAAGGCGAATCATCAGATATTATTTTGATTACGGGCGGATTAGGTCCGACAAAAGATGATATTACAAAAAAAGTGCTCTGCGATTTTTTTGGCGGCAAAATGATCATGCATGAAGAGACACTTGCACATGTAACGTATTTGTTCGAACATGTTTTTAAACGACCAATGCCTTTGCTTGATGTTAATCGCAAGCAGGCTGAAGTTCCTGATGTTTGCACGGTTTTAAAAAATGATGTTGGTACTGCACCTGGAATGCTGTTTGAAAAAAATAGAAAGATTTTTATTTCGATGCCCGGCGTTCCGCATGAAATGAGATTCATTATGCAAAAGCATGTGCTGCCTTTGTTGAAACAAAAATTTGATCTGCCGTTCATTGATCACAGAACTTTATTAACTGCTGGTATTGGTGAATCTTTTTTGGCGGAAAGAATAAAAGATTTTGAAAACGATTTACCACCATTAATAAAGCTTGCTTATTTGCCTAATCATGGAATGGTTCGTTTAAGATTAACTGCGCAAGGTGAAAAAACAGAGGTTGAAAATTTATTGAATGAACAGTTTAATAAACTAAAGGAACAGGTAAAAGATGTAATGGCAATTGATGAAGACATTACGTTTCAAGTTTTGCTCGGGCGTTTATTAACAGAAAAAAATAAAACAGTTGCTACGGCTGAGAGTTGCACCGGCGGTTATATTGCACATTTAATTACTTCTGTGGCAGGCTCGTCAGCATATTTTAAGGGAAGTGTTGTAAGTTATGATAACAGCATCAAAAAAAATATTTTGCATGTTGATGATGTAACGCTTAATACCGCTGGTGCTGTTAGCGAAGAAACTGTTGAGCAAATGATTGAAGGAATTTTAAATGTTATGCAAACAGATTATGCTGTTGCTGTTTCAGGCATTATGGGGCCGGGCGGCGGCTCTGAAGAGAAACCTGTGGGAACTGTTTGGATGGCGGTTGGGAATAAAAATAAAATCGAAACAAAAAAAATGAATTTCAGATTTGATAGAAGAAGAAATATTGAATTAACTTCAATAAATGCTTTGCATTTGTTATGCAAATTCATTAAGCAGAATTGACCGGTTAAATTGCAAATACAAATTTCTTGTTTTTTATAAAAAGTATTTACTTCGCATTTTAAACCAAAACTTAAAATATGCAAAAGATTTTTCTTGCCTTAGCTCTTTTCTTCAGTGTTGCTGTTTCAGCACAAAATGATAAAATTTACATGCACAACGGAAAAGTGATTGACGGAACTGTTGTGCAAATAGGAGATTTTACCCTTGTGTTTAAGTATGCAAATGAAGATGCAGAACAAACGGTTAGCAAGTATGCCGTTGAAAAAATAATTTACGGTAAAAGCGGACGCGAAGAAAAGGTAACTGATAAAATAAGCGTAGCATCAAAAGATGATTGGGAAAACGTAGTTATTCTTGAGGATAAATCCGAGGTTGCAGGCTTAACAAAGGTTGATGAAATAAAAGGTAAAACTTCAGGCTGGATCAGCTACCGCACCGGCGCCGGTAAAGATAAAAAATCTGAAGAAAGGTTAAAACAAGGTGCTGCTGAATTAGGGTGCCAATTTGTACTTGTTACAGCAGATAAAGATCCTTCGTTAGTAAATCCTTCGTCAATAAAAAAAGGCATTGCTTATAAATATTAAGCAAATAAATTTTTTATCAAGCCTGCTTCAACACGAAGCAGGCTTTTTTATTTTAGTTTGCAGTCACAGAACTCGTAATGCACTCTTCACGTGTTATACACATTTGTGAAAAATAGCTATTAAATGCATTTATTAACTTTGGCGCGCAATGATTGTAAGAATAATTTTGATAATCATTTTTGAATAGAACTAAAAAGCTGAAAGGCTGCGGGATTGTAATGGAAAGCCCGGTGAAGATTTGTGCGATGGCTTGTGCCGGACTTGTAATGAAAAGCCCGAACTAAAGATGGGATTTGTATTGAGCAGACAGCCCCAAAAATTAAAATAAAAATTATGGCAGTTGTAAACCTGGTAATGCCAAAACTTGGCGAAAGTATTATGGAAGCTACGATTTTGAAATGGCATAAAAAACCGGGCGATGCTGTGCAGCAAGATGAAACGGTGCTGGATATTGCGACGGATAAAGTGGATAGTGAAGTGCCATCTACTGCAGCAGGTACAATCACCGAAATTTTGTTTAAGGAAAACGATGTGGTGCCAATTGGTTCTATAATTGCAAAAATTGAAACAGAGATTAAACAACCAGGTGCAGATACAAACGCGCCGGTTGCTGCGCCGCAGGCAGATGTAAAAACGGAAGAAGAGCATGAGGAAGTTGAAGCGGTGCCGTACGTTCCTAAGTCTTATTCTCAACCTGCATATACTAATGGAAACGGTAACGGAAATGGCAATGGCAACGGAAAAATAAATCGCTTTTATTCTCCGCTGGTTTTAAACATTGCAAACAGCGAAGGCATTGGTATGGCTGAGTTGGAACAGATTCACGGAACCGGAAATGAAGGTCGCGTTACGAAAAAAGATATTTTGAATTATGTAGAGAACAGAGGTCGTGGCGTTGGGATGACTGAAAGTTCAAAAGAAGAAAGTCAACCGTCGACCGTTTACCGTCAACCGCTGACAGAAACAAAACAACCTGAACCGCAAATTGAAAACAGGAAACAGGAAACTGCTGAACAACATTCAACAACCAATGAACAGACTGAAACTTCTTACGGCAATAATGTTGAAGTGATTGAAATGGACAGAATGCGCAAGCTGATTGCGAAGCATATGGTTACCAGCAAGCAAACAAGTCCGCATGTTACCAGTTTTGCTGAAGCTGATGTTACCAACATGGTTTTATGGCGCGAGAAAAATAAAAAAGAATTCGAGAAACAAAACGGAACAGGAATTACATATACGCCAATGTTTATTGATTGCCTCATTCATGTAATGAAGCGTTACCCAATCATAAACAGTTCTGTTGTTGGTGATAAAATTATTGTGAAGAAAGATTTTAATATTGGAATGGCAACAGCTTTGCCGAATGGAAATTTAATTGTGCCGATAATTAAAAATTCGGATGAATTAAATCTTGTTGGATTAACGAAACGCGTAAATAATCTTGCAAATGCAGCGCGCAATAATCAATTAAAACCCGACGATACGCAAGGCGGCACATTTACTTTAACGAATGTTGGAACGTTTGGAAGTTTGATGGGAACACCAATTATTAATCAGCCACAGGTTGCCATTCTTGCTGTAGGCGCAATTAAGAAAAGAGCAGTTGTAATTGAAACGGAACAAGGCGATACAATTGGTATTCGTCACATGATGTTTTTATCAATGAGTTACGACCACCGCATTATTGATGGCAGCATCGGTGCATCGTTCTTAACTGCTGTTGCAAAAGAATTTGAAAAATGGGATACGGGCAGAGGTTGGTAAATTAATTTTCCAACTCAATCAGTTTTTCAAATACAACTTCATAATCTTTATTTGATGCCGCTAATTTTTGCTGAACAGATTTGTAACTGTTCTCTAATTGAAGAAATTTATTTTTGTCTGAATAAAATTCAGGCTTTGCCAAATCTTCTTCAATCTGCAATTTTTCTTTAGTAATATTTTCAATCTGGTCTTCTAATTTTTTCAATTGCTTCTGCAATTTTTGTATTTCAGTTATGTTTTGATTTTTCTGTTTTGAATTTTTAATTTTTAATTCTTCATTGTTATTTTCCTGTTTTTCTTTATGTTGACTATCGACCGTCGACCGTTGACTGTTTGCTTTCAACATTCTCTCTTTCCACTCCACATACTCTTCATATCCGCCTTTAAATTCTTTTATTTCATGGTCAACAATTTCCCAGATCTTATTTGCAGTTTTTGAAATGAAAAATCTATCATGACTTACTAAAATATAACTGCCTTCATAACGATTTAAAGCTTCGCTTAACAATTCAACACTGTGAATATCCAAATGGTTTGTTGGTTCATCCAGCAATAAGAAATTAGATTTTGATGCAATTACTTTTGCCAGCGCAACACGTGCTTTTTCGCCGCCACTTAATACTTTAATTTTTTTCTCAACTTCATCACCACTAAATAAAAAACAACCCAATAAATTACGCAGCTCCTGTTCTGTTTTCCCGGTGCCGGCAGTTGATAATTCTTCTAAAATGGTGTGGTTTAAATTCAAAGCTTCCAACTGGTGCTGCGCATAAAAACTTTCATCCACATTATGACCCCAATTTCTTTCACCATCAAATTTTTCTGTGCCGGCAAGCATTCTCAACACAGTTGATTTGCCTTTTCCGTTTGCACCAATCAAAGCAATTTTATCGCCGCGGTCAATTTCTGCCGAAGTATTTTCAACAATCACATTTTCACCAAAAGCTTTTGTCGCATGTTTTAATGATGCAAGAATTTTTCCGGGTTGTGTATCTATTTTAAAATTGATATTAAGATTTGGTCGTTCCAATTCTGCATTTTCAATGCGGTCAAGCTTATCTAATTTTTTCATTAAGCTTTG
>DASZUY010000181.1:0-17360 GCA_035547495.1 Parafilimonas sp.
TTTACAAAAAAAGGTTACCTGATTTATCACATAACTTATGGAAAGGAAAAAGACCTGCCTGACGACATAAGAAGGATTGTGAAGACAAGCTATCTTGATTATAACATCACCAGCGCAATTAATGTAAAAGAAGCTGGAAGAGATATTTGGGTAGTGAATTTAGAAACAGATAAAAAACTAATTCTTGCACGTGTTGAAGATGGTGAGCTGGAAGAAGTTGGAAATTATAATAAGACCATGTAATTATAAAAAGACTATTACGGGGGAAGAGCATCTGCAATTATGATTTTTTAAATGCAGGTGCTCAATTTTTTAAGCGATTGGCATCATGTTAAATTGATGTGTTGCCGTAGATTATTTATCTTTAAAAAAAACTTATGGCCAGCGATCCAAAAAAAGAATATCCATTGCCACGCTCGCATTTTGAAGTTGACTGGGGTGGAACAAGAATAGGATTTACTGAAGTTTCAGGCCTTTCATTTGAAACAGAAGTTATTGAATATAGAGAAGGCAGCAGTAAAGTTTCTAATAAACAAAAGATGCCCGGCTTAACAAAATATAGCAACATTACTTTAAAGCGTGGTGTGTTTTTGGGCGACTTTGAATTTTATAACCTGTGGCTTAAAACTCAATTTTTTCAGGAAGGCGCTGCTGCTTTTAGAAGAGATATATTAATAAAGCTGCTGGATGAAGAACATAAGCCTGTTATTACCTGGGCTCTTATAAAAGCATGGCCCTGTAAAGTGGAATATGGAAATTTAAAAGCTGACTCTAACGAAATATTGATTGAAACATTGGAACTGGTACATGAAGGGTTAAGTATTGTGCAATAGAAAGGTCTAATAATATGATACAGGCATTTAACTTCATTGTACGATTTATTGGGTTATCAAATGAAATAATTGATTCAAATTTCCAATCTATAACCGGTATAAAAGCTATAATTGATTTTGAGCAAAATGCTTCTGCGAATATTCATGAAAGAGCAAACGCAAAAACAATATTTACGCCTGTTGTTTTAAAAAGAGCAATTGCTTTGCCATTACAATCGCCCTTACTGCAATGGATATTAAAGAATATTAGTGAACCGGGCTTTAATATATTACCTGAAGTTTTGATTGAGGTTTTAAATGAATCTGAAGAACCGGCAACTGTTATAAAACTTCGTAACGTTTCTTTAGTTAGCTGGAGCCTTGGAGAATTGAATGCAGAAAAAAGTGAGTTATTAATTGAAGAAATAGCATTGGCATATACTTCATTAAACATTCAATAGATTTATTGTTTGTAGTTATGTATAGATCGTAATCTTCTTTCTGCAGATTTTTCAAATAAAGATTCACGGCCCAACTTCACTAATGTTGCTCTATTAAATAATTATTATTCTTCCGCTGTTTTATTCATCAATCCTATCTTTATCCAATGAAAAAAATTATAAGTGCTGCTGTAGTTTTTACATTAATTATTGTATCCCTTAAAAGTTTTTCGCAAGAAAATAAATTACAACAAGCAATTGAATTACCTAATGGCTGGCGTTTAACACCTGCAGGAAAAAGTTTGCAATTAGGCGACTTGCCTTTAAATATTGCTGTATCATCAACAAAAAAATATGCTGCTGTTACCAATAATGGCGAAAGCACACAGAGTCTTCAATTAATAGATGTATTGCATGAAAAAAGATTAGACAGTATTGATATTCCAAAATCGTGGCTGGGTTTAAAGTTTAGTGCTGATGAAAAATATTTGTATGCAGCTGGTGGAAATGATAACCGCATTTTAAAATATGCGATCATCAATAATAAATTAAAGCTTACAGATAGTATTAAACTTGGTGAACCTTGGCCCATAAAAATTTCTCCTGCAGGAATTGATATTGATGATGCAAAACAAGCAATGTATGTTGTTACAAAAGATGACAGCAGTTTGTATGTTGTTAACTTGAAAACAAAATCTGTTGTTGAAAAATATGCGTTAGGCGCAGAAGCATACACATGCTTATTGGCTAACAACAAAAACGAGTTGTATATTTCTGTTTGGGGCGGCGATAAAATAAAAATCTTCAATACAACAACGCAAAAGTTTACAGATAGTATTTCAGTTGGCGATAATCCGAATGATATGTGTTTATCAAAAAGCGGAAAATATTTGTTTGTGGCAAACGCAAATGACAATAGTGTTTCTGTTATTGATATAGCAGCGCGCAAAGTTTTAGAAACGTTGAATACAGCACTGTTTCCAAATGCACCGGCTGGCTCAACAACAAATAGTGTAGCATTAAGTGCCGATGATAAAACTTTATATATCGCGAATGCAGATAATAATTGCCTGGCAGTTTTTGATGTGAGCAATCCTGGCAAAAGCCTGTCGAAAGGGTTTATACCGGTGGGCTGGTATCCAACATGTGTAAGAATAATCAACAACAAAATTTATGTAGCAAATGGCAAGGGCTTTACTTCGATGGCTAATGCGCCTTTCGATCCTTTTAATACACGTTCAAAAATTGGTTACCAAAGTGGTGATAACAATAACTGGTACATCGGCGGATTGTTTAAAGGAACGCTAAGTATTATTAATGCTCCAACGCAAAAAGAGCTATCTGCATATACGCAGTCAGTTTATCAAAATACGCCATACACAAAGCAAAAAGAAACAAGTGCTGATGGCGAAGAAGGAAACCCTGTTCCCATGAAGGTGGGCGATTCATCACCCATAAAATATGTGTTTTATATTATTAAAGAAAACAGAACATATGACCAGGTTTTAGGTGATATGCCTGAAGGCAATGGTGATACAAGTTTGGTTTTGTTCGGACAAAAAATTACACCGAACGAACACGCCATCTCAAAAGAATTTGTTTTGCTTGATAATTTTTATGTAAATGCTGAGGTAAGTGAAGATGGACACAGTTGGAGTACAGGTGCTTATGCAACTGACTTTATTGAAAAGAATTGGCCAACTAATTATGGTGGCAGAGGCGGAAATTATGATGGTGAGGGCGGACGTGCCGTTGCAAACAACAAAGAATATATATGGGACGACTGCAAAAATAATGGTGTAAGCTATCGCACTTATGGCGAGTTTGCAGATGACTATAAACCAAATATTACAGTGCTGAAAAATCATATTTGTCCATATTTTACAGGTTGGGATTTATCAGTAAAAGATACTGTTCGATATAATCAATGGGCAAAAGAATTTGATTCGCTTGTTGCTGCAAATGCATTACCGCATTTTAATTCATTGCGTTTTCCTAACGATCATACAAGTGGTTGGGCAAAAGGTGCACCAACACCTTTTGCGCATGCTGCAGATAATGATCTTGCGGTTGGAATGTTTATACAGCATTTGAGTGAAAGCCCGGTTTGGAAACAAAGTGTGGTTTTTATTTTAGAAGATGATGCGCAGGACGGACCAGACCATGTAGATGCGCATCGCAGCACTGCTTACGTTGCAGGCGGTTTTGTAAAGCGGCATTATGTTGATCACACAATGTATTCAACGGCGTCTATGTTGCGCACGATTGAATTGATTTTAGGTCTTCCTCCAATGAGCCAGTACGATGCAGCCGCAACACCAATGTTTCGTTGTTTTTCCAAGACTGCGGATCTAACAACGTTTACAGCTAAGCCTGCGCAGGTTGATATCAATGCAACAAACACGGCAGAAAATACCTGGGAAAGGAAGAGTGAGAAATTTAATTTCTCAAAAGAAGACGCAATACCAGATGATGAGTTCAGCGAAGTGATCTGGAAGGCTGTAAGAGGGATTGATTCGAAAATGCCTGCACCAAAACGCGCCGCATTTGTAAAACAAAGTGAAAAGAAAAATGATGACGATGATTAATGATTTCTTTTGGAAAACTTTTAATAAATGGCACGAATAAAAGTTGATCTGCATGATATTTACAATAACAGCGCTGCAATAGATAAAGCCTTGCAAAAGGCATTTGAAGATGCCATCAATAAAAAAATTTCTGAAATAGAAATTATACCCGGCAAAGGCAGTGGACAACTGCGAAAGAAAGTGGAGCGTTTTTTACAACAACCACATATTAAACCACTATACCACCGCATAGAAAACGACAGTAGAAATTTTGGGAGACTGTTTGTTTATTTCAGATTTAATAAATAATCCTTTGCACATCCAGCTGCTTAAATGAATAATTATTCATTAATTTTGCGTTGTGAAACCGAGAGATGATAAAAAAATTGAACAGATTTACGAAGCAACACTCAGCCTTGTAAAAGCCAATGGACTGGCCGGTGTAACAATGAGCGAAATTGCAAAAGAAGCACATATTGCCACCGGCACATTATATATCTATTTTAAAAATAAAAGCGAACTTATTAATGCACTATTTACAGAGTGCAGAAACCGTTCAGCGAAAATTTATTTTAAAAATTACGATCCTTCCATGCCTTTTAAAAAAGGTTTAAAAACAATCTGGTTGAAT
Source organism: Parafilimonas sp. (assembly GCA_035547495.1). Taxonomy (GTDB): domain Bacteria; phylum Bacteroidota; class Bacteroidia; order Chitinophagales; family Chitinophagaceae; genus Parafilimonas. The sequence goes on from DASZUY010000181.1 coordinate 4,451, forward strand.
CTTCTTACATATCGTATTAAAAAATTTGAGGAAGCGATATTCGTGGATCAGTGCTTTCATTCACCTTTTATTACTCAAACTACAAAGGAACTAACCAAAAAATTATTTGCACCATTGTTTAGCCTGATTGAAAACGGCAAAAAACAGAAGCTATTAAAAAAAGCGGACACATTATTGCTGTTGACTTTTATGGCAGGCTCAATAAACGAAACAGTGAAGTATGCTAAATATGCGAATAGAAAATTGTCTGAAGATATAATTGAACAAATGTTTTCAATGTGCTGGGATGGACTGAAGTCTTAAAATTTTTTTTCATCATAAATGAATAAATATTCATTTAAAAGTTTAGAAGGATGAAGTGGACGGCAGATAAGATCATTATAATTTTTACTGTTGTTTCAGCCGCTTTGCTGCAGTTGATAGATACATCTATTGTAAATGTGGCGTTGAACAATATCATGGGCAATCTCGGTGCATCATTTGAAGATGCCGGCTGGATAATTACAGGTTATGCTATTTCAAACGTAATAATGATCACACTTTCCGGCTGGATGAGTGCAAGGTTCGGCCGCAAATATTATTTCGCTGCTTCGGTAATTGTGTTCACTATTTTTTCAGTTTTATGCGGTATCTCAACCAATATTTGGGAACTCATTGTGTTCCGAATTTTACAGGGCATTGGCGGCGGCGGTCTTTTATCAACAGCCCAGGCAATTTTAATTGAAACTTTTCCAAAAGAAGAATTAGGGCTTGCCAATGCTATTTACGGTATGGGTGTTATTATTGGACCCGCGATTGGACCCACACTTGGTGGTTATATTGTTGACAACGCTTCGTGGCAATGGATATTTTATATTAATGTTCCGTTTGGAATTTTAGCTACCATTCTCACTTTATTGTATGTAAATGAACCGAAAGAAAAAATGCACGCAGGCAAAATGGATTGGCTTGCTTTTTCAATGTTGGTGATTGCAATTAGCCTGCTGCAAATCGTTTTGGAAAAAGGGCAAAGCAAAGATTGGTTTGAGACAAGTTATATCACATGGTTTACTGTAATTGCTTGTATTACCGCTGTTATTTTTGTTTGGCGCGAACTGGCCGTGAAAAATCCCATTGTTAATCTTCGCCTTTTTAGTAATCGTTCTTTTACTACAGGAACGATGTTCAACTTTGTATTGGGCTTTGGATTGTATGGCACTACACTCGTTATTCCTATTATGTGCCAGGGCTTACTAGGATTTACTGCTATGCAAACTGGTTTGCTTTTGCTGCCCGGTAGTTTGGCAACTGCTTTTATGATGCCTGTTGTTGGTTCACTATTAAAACGTAATTATATACATCCTGCTGTTTATGCAGGTCTGGGGTTGGTTTTATTTTTTCTATTTTCTCACATGCTCGGGCAATTTACCACACAGGTTGGCAGCGGAGATTTTTTCTGGCCTCTTATTATTCGCGGTTTTGCAATGGGTTTAATTTTCATTCCTCTTACTACTATTTCTTTAATTGAATTGGAAGGAAAAGAAATTCCGCAAGGCACTGCTCTAAGTAATATGGTGAGACAGTTAGGTGGTTCGATTGGCATTGCTTTAATTACAACATTTATTAGCCGGGAAACGGTTATTCATTATTCTCATCTTTCCGAAAACTTAACAGCAAGCGATCCGCTAACACAACAAAGATTGTCTATGCTTACGAATGGGTTGATGAGTAAAGGACTTGATCATACATCTGCAACGCAAGCTGCGGAAGGAATTCTTTCAAGAGAAGTTAGCGGGCAGGCAAGTTTTTTAACTTATAAAGACATGTTCATTTATTTAGGATATTTCTTTCTGCTATTGGTGCCTTGTTTAGTATTGTTCCGAAGTAAAAAACGTAAAGAAGCTGAAGAAAACATTGAATGGGCAATGGAATAATTTCACTTTTATAAGCCAATCAATTTTATAATATTAAAGGCTTGCATAATTTTTATTCTATACAAAACAGAACGGTGATTTCCAGCTATAAAAAATATCTTATCCTTTAACGGAAAAGATAAAAATTAAATGGAATAAGCGTTCAGGGCGCGTCTTAACGGGTGCCCCTTTTTATTGGCTATTTTTTTTATTGCAACATGTAGTTTATATTTTGGCCACTTTAATGCCTTATGAAATATTTGATGATCTTTTTCTTCTCATTGTGCACAACAATATTGGTCGCGCAAAATCAAGCGAATGCTATTTTAGGAAAATGGGAGTCTACGGAGAAAAACCTTATTGTAGATGTTTATAAACAGGGTGATTCTTACAGAGCAAAAGTTGAATGGTTCTATGATGAGGGTGATACAATAACACCCATCAACCAAAGACTTGATATAAAAAATCCGAATAAAGATTTACGATCAAGAAAGATAGTCGGCATGAATGTATTGTCTGGACTTACATATAATCCAAAACAAAAGAGATGGGTAAACGGAAAAATTTATGATTCAAGTTCCGGCAAAACATGGAGTTCAACAGTATGGCTTACGGATGCGAGCACATTAAATGTAAGAGGTTATTATATTTTTAGGTTTTTTGGAAAGACACTGGTTTTTAAAAGAGTACGTTGATAAAATTCAATAACACTTAATTGTTGTAATTATGTTTTGGATACCACGTTATGCCGCGGCCTTCCGGTATCATGTCAAACAAATTCCATAATGGCCAAATAGTATCAACATGTCTTCCGTTTTGACCCTTTTCGGCCGGTGCAAATAAAAGCTCCGTTGCATAAAAATGAAATATGCCTTCGTCTGTTTTTTGAAAAACATTTAATGCAGGCCATTGATTTTCTTTTTCATCCTCACCAAAATAATCTGCATTATATGTGTTGTGATAAGATGAAAGCAGGTGCACATTTTTCCAATCCCTTGTTTTTGCCCATTGCATTAATTTCTCAATTGGCGCTTTCGCAACAACAGCAATGTTTACTCTTTGTTCTGCATGAAAAACCATTCCATCAATACCATCTATTATTGAATTACAACTTGTACATGGCTTTTCATTTTTTGGTGCGTACATAAAACTGTAAATAATTAATGAGTCTTTACCTTGCTCAAATAATTCAGACAGTTTTGTTTGTTTTATATTTCCAATTTCATCCATCTCTTCAAACACATAATCTTGTTTTAGTTTACCACCTTTCGGCAGGTTGCGGCGCATTGCAGCTACCGCTTCTGTTTGCCTGCGCAAATTTATTTCTGCTTCAAGCAATTCGTTGCGGGCAATTCTGTATGCTTCTGTTTCGTTTGGAAACTTTTTATCGTGGTAATTATTCATACAGCATCATTAAGTGATGAAGAATATTTTAAAGTTACAAACACCACAATTCATTGCTGAATAATATGCGCGAATGTGCAACTAAACAACATAGCCAAACATGTTATCGTCTTTTTTCAACTCAGTATAATTAATATTGAATTTTTTTAAGTTGGAAAGAAGCACATCGTAATCTTCTTTCTTTTTTAATTCAATACCAACTAATGCAGGTCCCGTTTCCTTGTTATGCTTTTGCATGTATTCAAAACGTGTAATGTCATCACCAGCACCAAGCACGTTATTTACAAATTGTTTTAATGCGCCGGGGCGTTGTGCAAAGCGAATCAAAAAATAATGTTTCAACCCTTCGTATTGTAATGAGCGTTCTTTTATTTCCTGCATTCTGTCAATATCATTATTGCCGCCGCTTACAATGCATACAACATTTTTGTGTTTTATTTCATTCGCAAAATCATCCAATGCACTTATTGCTAACGCACCTGCTGGCTCAGCAACAATTGCATCCTGTGAATACAATTTTAAAATATTGGTACAAATTTTTCCTTCGGGAATTAAACGCAGATCATCCAAAACTTCTTTACAAATTTTGAAAGTTAGATCGCCGGTACGTTTTACAGCAGCGCCGTCAACAAATGTATCAATGCTGTCAAGTGTAACGGGACTGCCTGCTTTAAATGCTTCGTACATTGACGGTGCGCCTTCGGGTTCCGTACCGATAATTTTTGTTTTGGGTGAATACAATTTAAAATAACTGCCAACACCAGATGCCAATCCGCCACCACCAATTGGAAGAAATAAATAATCTATAAAATTTAATTCGTCCAAAATTTCAACACCAACGGTTGCCTGTCCTTCAATGATGCGATAATCATCAAACGGCGGAACAAACGTCATATCATTTTTTTGCGTGAATTCTTTTGCAGCTGCTGCGCATTCATCATAATTATCGCCCACTAATCTTATTTCAATTTTATCATCACCAAACATTTTTGTTTGATTGATTTTTTGATTAGGAGTAATAACGGGCATAAATACAACGCCATTTACGTTTAATTTTTTGCAACTGTATGCAAAACCCTGCGCATGATTGCCGGCACTTGCACACACAACACCTTTTTGCAATTGCTCGTTGCTTAAGCTTTTCATCAAATTATAAGCACCGCGAATTTTATAAGAGCGAACAAGCTGCAAATCCTCCCGCTTTAAATACACGTTGCATTTGTATTTACGCGAAAGATTTTGATTTAACTGCAACGGTGTTTTTGTTACAACATTTTTTAAATTAAAAACTGCCTTCGCAAAGTCAAGGTTATTTTTTATTTCGGTCGATGTACTCATAATTTAATACTTGCTTAAAGCGTCAATTGCTTTTTGATAATTCTCTAAAAGATGCGGTGTTCTTTCAACAACCCAACCAAATACCGCATCATGTATAAGTGTTAAAGTAACTTGCAGATTTTCTGGTTTACGCGAGTCGTAAGAAAACAAAATTTTCGCAAGTTCAGGTTCAAGATTAAGGAACCTATCTTGTGCATTATAAACATCAGTAAGCAGGCTATATGTTTTTAAATCAATCCTTGAAAAAATATCACTTTGCTTTGCCTGTTGCCATGCTACTTGGTTCAAATCATTTAAAAGAACGCCTTCAGGAAATAATATTCCTAAATGAATTTTCCCGCTATCAAGAAATTTTTTCGCAAATGCCGGATTGTTTTTTGCAGAATCAATCAATTTAAAAACCTGCAAATGATATGCATATTGATCCTGTGCATCATTTTTATTTGAGGTTAATTCGTCTTTAAGCTGCTGCAGGATTTCATGATCTTTATTTTTATCATGCAGGTTATTGAAGTACTCTGTAACACCAATTGCAAGCGCAACACTAAATACAATCAACAAACATTCACCGAGATAATCTTTCCAACCTCGCTCAACTATTACAACCTGATGCTTTTCTTTTACCACAATTGCAGTTTGCGATTATACATTCTGATTTTCCGGTCTTAAACTTCTAACTGTTTTACCGGCGCGCCACATTTCACTTTCACGCAATTCTTTTAATTCTTCATTTAATTTTTCGCGATAATCCGGTTGAGAATTTGAATCGATGGATCGTTGTGATTCTTTTCCTGCAGCAACGCTTTCATACAATTCTTTAAACACCGGCGCTGTTGCATCACGAAATTTTTTCCACCAATCTAATGCACCGCGTTGTGCAGTTGTTGAACAGTTTGCATACATCCAATCCATTCCGTTTTCTGCAACCAACGGCATTAAACTTTGTGTGAGTTCTTCAACTGTTTCATTAAATGCTTCAGATGGCGAATGACCTTTATCACGCAATACTTGATACTGCGCTGCAAAGATGCCTTGAATTGCGCCCATCAATGTTCCGCGTTCACCTGTTAAATCACTATATACTTCTTTCTTGAAATCGGTTTCAAACAAATAACCACTGCCAACAGCAATGCCTAACGCAATCACCCTTTCTTTTGCTTTGCCTGTTGCATCCTGGTAAATTGCATAAGAACTATTTAAACCACGACCTTGTAAAAACATTCTTCTTAAAGATGTGCCCGAACCTTTTGGTGCAACCAAAAACACATCAACATCTTTCGGCGGAATAATACCTGTCTGTTCATTAAACGTAATTCCAAAGCCATGAGAAAAATATAAAGCTTTGCCTGGCGTTAAATATTTTTTTACCGTTGGCCATAACTGAATTTGCGCAGCATCACTCAGCAAATAACAAATGATAGTTCCGCGTTGTAAAGCTTCTTCAATTTCAAACAAAGTTTCGCCGGGAACAAAACCATCGTTCACGGCTTTATCCCATGTTTTAGAATTTTTTCTTTGACCAACAATAACGTTTATGCCGTTATCGCGTTGGTTCAATGCTTGACCCGGACCTTGCACACCATAACCAATTACTGCAACGGTTTCATTTTTTAAAACTTCCTGTGCTTTACTGAGCGGAAATTCTTCTCGTGTTACCACGTTTTCTTCTACTCCGCCAAAGTTTAATTTTGCCATTTTTTAATTTGAAAATTTGATGATTTGAAAATTTGAAAATGTTTTATTGTTCTTTATGTTCAGGTAATTTTTCGTTGAATGAAATTTTGTTATTGAAAGGATCGTTCACTACAAAAGCTAACGCGCCATAAAACGTTTTTTCAATACCTGGTCTATTATATTTATATTTTTTATCGATGAGTTCTTTGTGAAATGCTTCAACACCATCACACCAAATAAAAACATGAGAACCCGGCGTTCCATCACCATGATGTTCGCTCAAATGAAATGTAATACCATCTCGTTCAACTTCGAGATATTTTGGTGCACCTTCATGAAATGTATGCTCAAAATTGATTTTAAAACCTAGCCAGTCAACATAGAATTCAATGGCTTTGTTATAATCAAAAATGCGCAGCATAGGAATTACTTTTTCTGCTTTCATATTAATCTTATAATCTTTTAATCCTTTAAATCGTGGTTCAGACAATTACATTGAAAACACTTCATCCTGCTTATTCAAAAATTCATTTTCCACTAATTCTTCCGGTGGCTGAGATTCCTCAAACTCTTTTAATTTTTCATGGAAACCTTTGCTGTCTTTAATAATTGCGATGCGTGCAGTGCGCACAAATTCAATTAAGCCATAAGGTTCCAATGCTTTTGTGAGTGCATTAATTTCTTCACGCTGCCCGCTGGTTTCAAATACTGTAAAATCTTTGCGAAGAACTACAACACGTGCACCTTTTTCATGCAGCAATCTTTCTACTTTTACTTTTTCTGCAATTACATCTGTAGGTACTTTATACAAAGCCATTTCCTGCCAAACCAATTCTTCGTTGGTATTGTAATAAGCTTTCAATACTTCAACCTGCTTTTCAATTTGACGGCAAAGTTTTCTTACCACATCCTCCGTTTCATTAATCACAATGGTAAAACGATGCACACTTTCTACTTCCGTTGGCGAAGTGTTTAAACTATCAATATTTATTTTTCTCCTGGTGAAGATGATAGCAATGCGATTCAATAAACCAATTTGGTTTTCGGTATATACTGTTATGGTGAATTCCTGTTTGCCCCCAACCCCTGAAGGGGAGTGAGTAACTTGTCTATTGTTTTTAACTTCAGTCATTTCAAAATATTTTCAAAAATTTAAAATTGTTTTTTGCTCCCTTTAGAATTGGGGCTTGATTATTTCAATCTTATTTCTGCAACACTGCAACCTTGCGGCACCATCGGAAATACATTGTTTTCTTTTCCAACCATCACTTCAAGCAAATAAGAACTTTTGTGATTCAGCATTTCTTTAAGCGCAGCTTTTAAATTTTTTCTGTCGTTTACAGTTTTGCCTTCAATGCCATAACCTTTTGCAATGGTTACAAAGTCGGGACTTTGAATATCTACAAACGAATATCTTTTTGAATTAAACAATTCCTGCCACTGGCGCACCATTCCTAAAAAATTATTATTAAGAATGATAATTTTTACCGCTGCACCAAACTGCATAATCGTTCCCAACTCCTGTATCGTCATTTGAAAACCGCCGTCACCAATAATTGCAATTACTTCTCTTTCGGGTGCTCCGTATTTAGCGCCGATAGCTGCAGGTAATGCAAAACCCATTGTACCTAAACCACCGGATGTTACACTGCTTCTTGTTTGATTAAATTTTGCGTAACGACAAGCTACCATTTGATGCTGTCCAACATCGGTAACAATTACTGCATCTCCTTTTGTTAGTTCATTCAACGTATCAAGCACTTCAGCCATACTCATTTCATCAACCGAAGGATGCATTTCTTTTTCAATAACAATATCCGTTTCTTCTTTTGTATAATCTTTAAAGCGTTGTAACCATTCTGTATGTTCTTTCTTTTCAACCAATGCAGTTAACAAAGGCAACGTTTCTTTGCAATCGCCCCAAACCGGAATAGTGGTTTGAACATTTTTATCAATTTCAGCTGGATCAATATCCAAATGAATAATCTTCGCCTGCTTTGCATATTTATCCAAACGACCGGTAACACGATCATCGAAACGCATGCCGATTGCAATCAAAACATCACACTCATTCGTCAAAACATTCGGTCCATAATTTCCATGCATGCCTAACATTCCAACATTCAGCGGATGATTTGTTGGCAAAGCGCTTAAGCCAAGAATTGTCCATGCAGAAGGAATGCCTGCTTTTTCAATAAACTGCTTAAATTCTTTTTCCGCTTCGCCAAGAATTACGCCCTGTCCAAAAATTACAAATGGTTTTTTTGCTTCGTTGATAAGCTTTGCTGCTTCTTCAACATATTGTTTACGAACGATTGGCTTTGGGCGATAGCTGCGAATGTGATCGCATTTTTGGTAACCATTAAAATCAAACTTCTGCACCTGCGCATTCTTTGTAATGTCAATCAACACAGGTCCGGGTCTCCCGCTGGATGCGATATAAAATGCTTTCGCTAATGCAGATGAAATTTCAGTTGCATCTGTAACCTGGTAATTCCATTTTGTAACAGGCGTTGTAATATTTATTACATCTGTTTCCTGGAAAGCATCCGTTCCCAACAAATGCGCAAACACTTGTCCTGTAATACAAACAACCGGTGTTGAATCAATCATTGCATCTGCTAAACCTGTAACCAAATTTGTTGCGCCGGGACCGCTGGTTGCAAACACAACACCTGTTTTTCCGCTTGTTCTTGCAAAGCCCTGTGCAGCATGAATGGCGCCTTGTTCATGACGAACAAGAATATGTTCAAGCTTATCGTGATGATCATACAACGCATCATAAATAGGCATGATAGCGCCGCCGGGATAACCAAAAATTGTTTCAACATCTTCAGCAATTAAAGCTCTCATCACCGCTTCTGAGCCCGAAATATTTTCCGTTTTAATTGCTGTTTTTGGTTCCTGTAAAATTTCAAGTGTTTCCATAAAAACTTTTTTATTTAAACTCGAAAACAAAAGTTTTCTAAATTTTATTCAACAATATTTATTTCTTTCTATACACTCCCAACAAATCAGTTGCACTGATATTTGTGAAGCCTGCCTGCCGCAACATAGTCACCAATTGTCCGCGGTGATATGTTGCATGATTGACGACGTGCGCAAACAATTGATAATACGGCATTGAATATGCATCTCCGTTCAATCTTTTAAAATCAAGATTTGTGTTTAGATCTTTCTCATCGAATGCATCAACAAATGCTTTAAAACCTTCAGATGTTTGTTTCCAAAGTTTAATGTGCTCTTCTTTCGTTCCTTTATATATTGATTGCAGCCATTCCACTGGTTGTTTTTTAAATCGCTGCAGCCAGGCATTTTCAGCACTAATTATATGCAACACAGTTTCCTGTATGCTGTTAAAACTGCTGATGATTTCTTTGTTCCATTGTTCATCACTAATCTGTTCCAGCCAACCACAAACAATGGTATTCGCCCACAAATTATATTCTGCTATTTCTTTAAAATATTGTTTTGTCATACCCCTATCCCCTAAAGGGGAATTTTAATTTCTTAAATATTTGCCTTACTCCCCTTCGGGGATGGGGGCTTAATCTTCATCTGTTACACAACCTTCGCTTGCTGTTTTTACAACACGTGCATACTTATATAAAATTCCTTTTGTTGCTTTTAATGCTGGCTGTTTCCATGCAGCTTTGCGACGAGCAATTTCTTCTTCACTAACTTTTAGTACAAGCTTGTTATTGATGGCATCAATTTCAATAATATCATCATCCTGTACCAAACCAATCAAACCACCTTCATGTGCTTCAGGTGTTATGTGACCCACAACAAAACCATGCGTTCCACCACTGAATCTTCCGTCTGTAATCAACGCAACAGATTTACCTAAACCCGCACCGATAATCATTCCTGTTGGCTTCAACATTTCAGGCATGCCTGGCGCTCCTTTCGGACCAACATTTCTTATCACAACCACATCACCTGCATGCACACGCTTGCTTTGTAAACCTTCCAGCAAATGCGCTTCACCATCAAACACTCTCGCTGTGCCTTCAAAACGTTCACCTTCTTTGCCGGTAATTTTTGCAACGCTTCCGCCTTCAGCAAGGTTGCCATATAATATTTGTAAGTGACCCGTTTTTTTAATTGGATTTTCCAACGGCATTACAATGTCTTGTTTTTCGAAATCGAGATCTGGTGCATTCTTCGAATTTTCTGCAACCGTTTTTCCTGTTACTGTTAAACAATCGCCATGCAACATGCCTTTGCTTAAAAGATATTTCATAACAGCAGGAACGCCGCCATGTTTTGCAAGGTCCTGCATTAAATGTTTACCGCTCGGTTTAAAGTCTGCAAGCATGGGTGTTTTATCGCTGATGCGTTGAAAGTCATCAATCGTTAAATCAACATCAACACTTCTTGCCATCGCGATCAAATGCAACACTGCGTTTGTACTTCCACCCAAAACCATGATAACCGTAATTGCATTTTCAAATGCTTGTTTGGTCATGATATCTTTTGGCTTTATATCTTTTTCCAACAATAATTTTATCGCTTCACCAATCGCATCACATTCCTTTTGTTTCGCTTCACTCAACGCAGGATTACTTGCAGAATAAGGCAAACTCATACCCAATGCTTCAATCGCACTTGCCATTGTGTTGGCAGTGTACATGCCACCACAAGCACCAGCGCCCGGACAAGCATTGCGAATAATTTCTTTAAAAGAATTTTCATCAAGATTGCCCATTATTTTTTGCCCCAACGCTTCAAAGGTTGATACAATGTTTAACTCTTCGCCATTATAATGTCCTGCTGCAATCGTGCCGCCGTATAACATAATTGCGGGGCGATTTAATCTTCCTATCGCCATGATACAACCCGGCATATTTTTATCGCAACCGGGAATGGCAACGATTGCATCATAATATTGCGCGCCTGCATTTGTTTCAATGCTGTCAGCAATTACATCGCGGCTCACCAAACTATAACGCATACCATCAGTGCCCATACTAATTCCATCACTCACACCAATTGTATAAAAACGCAAACCGAGCAAACCATCAACTTTATTTACACTGTCTTTTACTTTCGTTGCAAAATCATTGAGATGCATGTTACAAGGATTTCCATCCCAACCCATACTTACAACACCCACCTGCGCTTTCTTAAAATCATCTTCTTTAAAACCGATAGCATAATACATTGCCTTTGCTGCCGGTTGTGTTTCGTCCTGCGTTAATGTTTTACTATACTTGTTTAGTTCGCTCATATTTTTAATTAAAAAGTAAAAAATTAAAAAGTCAAAAAGGAAGTTGTTTATGTTTTGACTTTTAACTTTTGAATTATTATATAATTGTTGATTTTCTTAAATAAATATTTTCAATGTTGATTTTTTCATGATCATTCGAACGTATATAATCACTTATCAAATCACCAATGGTTGAGGTGAAATAAAAATTCACCGGCTCAATATCTTTTGAAACAAATCCATTTTCCAATGTCCACTTCACCGCGTCGCGAACCAACGCTGCTTCGGTTGGCATGTTGAAATGATCCAACATCATCGCTGCTGATAAAATAGAACCCAACGGATTGGCAATATCTTTTCCTGCAGCCTGCGGATAAGAACCGTGAATAGGCTCGAATAAAGTGGTACCTGTTCCAACAGACGCAGATGGCAGCAAACCAAGAGAACCACTTAAAACACTTGCTTCATCACTAATGATATCACCAAACATGTTCTCCGTTAAAACAATATCGAATTGTTTTGGGTTCAACATTATTTGCATCGCAGCATTATCAACAAACATGTAATCAACCGCAACATCACTGTATTGCTTTGCAACTTCTTGGATCACTTTTCTCCAAAGCCTTGATGTTTCCAAAACATTCGCTTTATCAACCAGCGTTAGCTTTTTTCTACGCTCCGGTTTTTGTGCATATTGAAAAGCAAGATGCGCAACACGTTCAATTTCATCTTTTGTGTACACGCAATCATCGCTTGCTTTTGTTCCGTCTGCACTCAATTCTTTTTTACCGAAATAAATGCCACCGGTTAATTCGCGAAAGATGATGAAATCAACACCATCTAATTTTTCTTTTTTAAGTGGTGATAAATGTTGCAATGATGGATAAGTGTTGATTGGTCTGATGTTGCCAAACAACTGCAATGATTTACGCAACTTCAATAAACCTTGCTCCGGACGAACCTTAGCTGTCGGGTCATTATCATATTTAGGATGACCAATTGCACCGAACAAAACGGCATCACTGTTCAAGCAACTTTCGATTGTTTCATCTGGTAATGGGTTGCCTGTTTTATCAATGGCAACAGCGCCCATTAAATGATACGTATAATGAAACATATGATTGAACTGCGCCGCAATTGCGTTCAACACTTTAACGGATTGCCGCGTTACTTCCGGACCAATTCCGTCGCCTTCTATAACTGTAATATTTTTATTCATAAAACCCCCATCCCCTAAAGGGGCGTTTATACCGCTAATGCAGTCGTATTTTTTATATTGATTGAATATTGTTTTTGATTATTATTCTCTAACAACATCACCCTGTTCACGCATTTCGGAGTTTCATTTTCGTAATGACTTACATAAATCAATGTTGTGTTTGATTGGTTG
>DASZUY010000182.1:0-2825 GCA_035547495.1 Parafilimonas sp.
GAACACATGGAGTAATTGCGACATAATAAAAAACCTTGCCCGCTTATAATCATCTATCTCTCCAAAATATTTTCCAAGAAAATAAATTTCATCCTCTTCATCTTTTACCACAAAATTTGCAACCACTGCAAGATCGAGATACCTGTCGTTTAAAAACGCAGCCTCCCAATCTACAAGCCAGGGTCTAGTTCCATCGAAAATAATATTCTCCGGCTTTGCATCATTATGACAAGAAACCCAATCTTGCTGATCGTTGTGTGGATATAAACTGAATGCATGTTCGTATGCTTCAAAAAGATCTTTCGTAATTGTTTCAGGAAAAATATTTGCTGCGTGAAATTTTGTAACAAAGCCATTCATCATTTCAAAATAACTATTACGCAGAGCAGGAAATTTTGATAACGCGTGTAATTGACGAAGCAACTGCGCCATCTTTTCTTTTGCTTGATGCATTGGAAAAGATTGCTCCTGTATAAAATCAGTTATTGAAATTCTTTCTTCAATACTTAAGTAATAAACAAGTGGCGCAAGCCCGGCTTCTGCTGCATGTTCCATGCATACAAAATGATTGGTGGGATCTGCCATCGCATCTGTTCGTGTTATTAATCTTAACAGGTAAGGGTTTTCGTGAATTGTAATTTTAAAAATCAGTGCGCTGGAAAGACCTTTTGTTAGTTGTTGAATCTCGTCAAACTCACTTACACCAAATGCAGTTTGTAATGCTTTTTTAACGGCAGGCAGTTTGTTTTCGGGAATCATAAAAATTATTTGAGAAGGAATGTTTATCCCGAATTTATTTATGGTTTTTTATATGCTGTCGTTTTTCAAACTATATTTTTAAAGCGCAACATTCATAATAATATTTGCGTTACACAAGTATTGAAATGATGTTGGGTTGAATGCTTAAGTCAAAAGTTTTTATTTAATTCTTCTCCAGGTTAATGTTCTAATAACAGGTTCTCCTTCTTGTGTAGTAGTATCAAGTTTGATAATTAATTTATCATTTTCTACTTGCAAATTTCTGTGTACAGTTATCCCAATGTTTGCAGGATTTATTGAACCAACAAGTGTATGCGCAACCTGGTTTGTTTGTTCATCTATTTTATAAATTCCAAAGTAAGCATCGTAACCTCCAATGGCTGCCGTATTATTTTGTCCGGCAGCAGTAGCTTGTGCGATTGAATCTGCGCTTCTGTCTTTTTTCATGAACTGGGCAGCAAAATAATTGTTTGCATAAACAAGAATTGCAATCGGATCAGAACCTAAAATCGGATCAATTCTTCTTTGTCCATCTTTTGTATAATCTTCACGCGATAATAACCACCATGTTCCCTGGATTTTATTTTCTAAATTATCAACTGTATCCATTGTGAAAATTTTATGGTGACGTAGTTAATTAATCTTCAACTTTCCATCCGGAGAAATAACCAATTTCCCAAAGATGCCCGTCAATATCCAGGAAGTAACCCCCATATCCGCCCCAGAAAGTTTTTTGTGCCGGCTTAATAATTTTAGCTCCGGCTTTTTCAGCTTGTTGCATTATCGTATCAACTTCATGTTCGCTGTTAACAAAATATCCGATTGAAAATTCTGTTGCACTTGCGGGCTGTAATTTTAGTCCACTATCCCAGGCTAAATTTTTTCTTTCGTACAACGAAAGCCTGATGCCGTTATTAAGATCAAAAAATACTGCAGCACCGTTTTCAAATTCAGTTCCTACAATCCCTTTGGTTTGCCAACCTAAATGCTGGTAAAACTTCATTGATTTTTCTAAATCGTTTACACCGAGCGTTAAAGTATTTATTCGTTGTTTCATTTTTTGTTTCTCTGTAATTCAGTGAACACAAAGATTTATAATATTCAATTCAACCACAATTATTTTATCTTGTATACTTATCTACGAAGCATTTCGTGAAATAATCGTTAATTCACTTTTGGAAGCGGTCTCGCTTCTTAAAAACAGTTTTATTTTGTTTTCTAAATAGTTTGTATGCGAAATGCCAAAGCATTGTTTTTAGCTGGCGCGATAAGTATTCTCACAGTTACTGCTTTCATCAAAATAAATGATCCACTTTCTGCAAAATCAAAGATCACTTCACCTGCTAAATCGTATGCGCGTTTTGCAAACTATCCACCTGCAGATAACAACGACCCATCAGATTTTACTTTTGCTGCGCTTGCTTCAAATGCTGTCGTACATGTTGAGGTAAAAATTAAAGACGATGAAGTTGATAACCCGATTTCTCAATCCCAATATAACATTGCGGGCAGCGGCGTAATTTTTAGTTCAGATGGTTTAATCATCACTAACAATCATGTTATAAAAAATGCTTTATCCATCAATGTTACGTTGGCTGATAAAAAATCTTATCATGCTTCTTTAATTGGTGCCGATGCTGCAAATGATATAGCAGTACTTAAAATAAATGCGAATAACCTGCCTGTAATTTCATTTAGCAACAGCGATGTAATTCATGTAGGCGATTGGGTGCTCGCTATTGGTTATCCATGGAGCCTTGATGAAACAATTACAGCGGGCATCATTAGCGCAAAATCATCACTCATCAATCATAATGTTGCAAGTATACCTGCAGGTAATTATTTGCAAACAGATGCTGCCATTAATTTAGGTAACAGCGGCGGCGCGCTCGTAAATACACGCGGCGAACTGGTGGGTATTACTGCAGCGATTGCTTCTTCCACCGGCGTGTATATTGGTTATGGTTATGCAATACCGGCTAACACGGTTTATAAGGTTGTTCAGAATATTTTATTAAGATCAGGACAGGCAGGCGTATAAAAATTTTGTTCGCCAGCGCACAAAG
>DASZUY010000183.1:0-24795 GCA_035547495.1 Parafilimonas sp.
CCCATTTCTTTTGAATGTGAAACCATGTTTGTTTCCAATCATCAGGAAATTCTTTATGCCATTCAACTGCATCATGCACGCATTGATAAAATTCGCTTTGCTGCGGAATCGTTTTCAACGCTTCATTAATAATATAATTTATGTCTGATGACGTGAACGTAAGCGTGTACATCGCGCCAACAAAGACGCCGCCGTACCAGCCATCTCCATAATTCATGATGTGACCAATTTTATCGCTGATCGCAGAAGCAGTGTTCGGCATTCCGGGACTCATCAATCCTGAAAAATCACTTTCAATTTGATAGTCGATGCAATCTGCATGCGGATTGTTTTTCCAATTGCCACTCATCGGTGGTTTAATGCCATGCAGAATATTGTAACGACCAGCCTGGTTTGCATGCCACAACATATAACCTGCATTTGCAAATGCATTCGCAAACGAATCAACCGGCGCATCCAAACCATATTTTTCAAACACATTTACAAACGTGAGATCCATGTACAGATCATCATACAAACCTGCATTGTTAAGCATGTTGTCTTTTATCAATCCATTACGCCACATTAGTTTTTGATAATCGCCAATAAATGTTCCGCAAAATTGAAATTCATAAGGACCACCAAACGTAACACCAATCGTTTGTCCAGCCCAGCCACCTTTAATTTTATCCTGTAAAACTTCTTTAGAAATTTTTAATGTTGATGATTGCGTGAATGCATTTGCGAGGAAAAAAATAGTGGCAGGAACCAGTAATAGCTTTTTCATATGAAAAATTTATTAATCTAAAATTTTAATCGGTCTGACGCTCTTGAAGCGTCGGACCGTAACATAATTCTTAATCTAATAATCCACCCAAATCACAGTTCAGATCTGTACGGCGCTGATGCTTGTGCACCTAAACGTGTAACAGAAATTGCAGCAGCACTATTTGCAAATTGAATTGCTTCTTTTAAATTTTTTTGTTCTGATAATGCGACTGCTAAAGCTCCATTAAAAACATCACCGGCAGCAGTTGTATCAACTGCGTTTACTTTTTTTGTTGGAATCAAATTGAACTCATTGTTTGTATACAACAGCGCACCATCTTCACCCAAAGTAATAATTACTGTTTGAATTCCTTTTGCTGATAAAATTTGCGCAGCTTGTTTTGCTTCATCAATATTATTAATTGAGATGCCGGTTAGCATTTCTGCTTCTTTTTCATTTGGTGTGATGATAGAAATTTTTTTCAGTAATGCATCATCTAATTTGCAAGCTGGCGCAGGATTTAAAATGAATTTTTTGTTGTATTGATTTGCAAGCTCCGCAACATATGCAACCGTTTCAATTGGTGTTTCAAGCTGCATTAAAATGATGTCCGCCTGCTCAATTACATGCGATAACATTTTGATATCATCAACCAATAAATTTCCGTTTGCACCTTGCGCAACAGTAATTGAATTTTCACCTTTTGCGTCAACATTTATCAATGCAACACCGGATGGATTTTTCTCATCAATAAAAATATATTCTGTGTTGATGTTTTCTTTATTAAATAATTCGATTGCCTGTTTACCGAAAACATCATTTCCAACTTTCGCAATAAATGTTACATCACCATTTAAGCGAGCCGCAGCAACAGCCTGGTTCGCGCCTTTACCACCTGCATTCATAAAAAAAATTCCGCCTAAAATAGTTTCGCCCGGCGCAGGTAAATGCTCGCATTTAATTACCATGTCTGTGTTCGAACTTCCTATTACAACTATCATAGAATTCAAAAGTTAAAAGTCAAAATTCAAAGTGATTCAGATGTTAGGATACTTAAACGTTTAAACAATTTTTTTTACTTTTTAATTTTGACTTTTGAATTATTCAGGCTGATGTTGAATCAACTCATCAATTAATTCTTGCACAACTTCCGGCGAAGTTTTTTGAATTAAATAAGCTTGTGTTCCGTTATCATCATCTATCCACGTATTGCTTCCGTCTTTATCACTGATAACAATTTTTCCACGCTTCACATCAAACCATTTTTCATAACCCAACACACCCACCAACACTGCTGTTTCATCCCAGCTTTTTCGTCCGGCACTGTCTTCTGCAGCGAGTGGAATTGAAATGCGAAACACATCTTTCACAGGATCATTTGTGATTGAATCGTTATGAATAAGCGGCAAACCGCATTTTATTTTTTCACCAATTTCAAAACCTGAAAACAAAACCGGCGTTGGCCAATTTTCATAAACATATTTTGATGATGGAAAATCGCGGTTGATATTAAACTCGCTTCCCGATGGAAATGCGCCGCCCATGCTTACCAACCGTTTTACTTTTTGTGTTACCAATTGCGCACCGGTTAATGGAGAAAACATATCAGCTTTTGATTGTAATAAATTTCTAAGATTGGTTAAAAAACCAACGGTGATTATTGTTACACTTTTATCAGGCTGAATAGATAAAATTCTCCTGTATAAAGCAACAGCATCAGGAACATCTTTGTTACTGTTGATTGCATGCGGATAATTTTTTACGATTGAATCCGTCCAATGCTGCCAGTCGCGCAGATCAAGCGCTTCACCTTTTGGAACGGCGATCGGAACATTGGGTCTGTTAAAATAAGTATTGAAAACACTAAACACCGCTGCAACATTTTCATATTTGGTACTTGCAACTGTTGCAAGAATATTTGCTTTCCCTTCATCGGCAAATGCATGTAATAAAGTGATGGCGCCGACATCATCATAATCAGGTCCCATGTCTGAATCAAAAATTACATTCACCTGCGATTTACTTTTCACTACCATCAGCAGAAAAATCAATGCAACAAAATATTTTCTCATACTAATTCCCTTGTTTTATTAAACGCATTACTTCACCGCCACTGCCTGCAACATGCAGGTTTATTACGTCTTTGTTGGTAACCGTTTTTGTTTGTTTATTTAAATGATTAGGATCAACATTTACATCGTTTGCGTCAGTATAAATTTCTGCAGTATAATTTCCTTCACCTAAAAAATTTAATGGAATAGAAATATTTCTCTGCTCATGATTGGTTATCGTTCCAACATACCAATCGTTATTACTTCTTCTTGCAATGGTGATGTATTTAAATGCTTCGGTTGCATCGAGCACTTTTGTTTCATCCCATGTTGTTGGAATTTCCTGTATAAATTCAAAACCTGGCTGACCTTCGTACGCTGCAGGATAGTCGCAAACCATCTGCAAATAATTTTCAAGCACAACATACATTGCCAACATGTGGCAACGCGTGCCAAGCACCAATGGTCTTGTAAATTGCGTTTTAAACTGTTGCTGTGTTGCAGCTCTGAAACCACCTAAATGATAATCTGTGCTGCCCGCCAACATGCGTGTGAAAGGCATGTTGATATCATGGTCTGCGTTAACACCGCTGTCACTCCATTTATCCACTTCATAATTCAGCGTGCCTTCTCTTGTATATTCATTCGGATATGTTCTGCTTAAGCCTGTTGGTTTATATGCGCCGTGAAATTGTATGTGTAAATGATGCTCTGCAGCCTTTTGCAAAATTTCTGTTTGTATGTTTACCATTTCCTGGTCATCGCGATCAAGAAAATCAACCATCATTCCTTTCAATCCCCATTTTTCAAATTGTGTAAATGATCTTTCTAAATCCGGATAGATCGCTTTCCAATTCACCCACACGCGAATGCCAACACCTTTTTGTTTAGCATAATCACAAACCTGCTGCATATCTAAGCTGGGTACTGTTTGCGTAACATCTGTGTTCGGACCAACAACTCCATAATCACGCGCATCACTTTTATACCACGCAAAACCGCCATACCCAATTACAGTATGATAGTCTATGTGGTTGTTTGCGCAAAAATCAATATAGTATTTAGTGAAGTCGAAATTTATGCCTGGCGAAATTGTTGTGTCTGGTATAATATCGCCATTCCACCAATGAAAATCTGATTTGCCGGGATGAATCCAGCTCACATCTTTTATTGCACACGGCGCATTCAGATCTGTGATCACATTGCTTTCAACCAAAGCGCCAATTCTGTCACTAATCAGTAAAACGCGCCATGGCGTTGAATGCGGAACATCAGCTTTTACTTTTATACTTCCATCCCCTAAAGGGGCGGGAAGCGGAGAAAGCTTGCTTGTGAGAACGCCATTATGTTTTGAAAGATACATGCCTGCATAATCGAGCAATTCTGCTTCTGTTATTGCAACATAAATGTGATTTGGAAATTCAAAAGTTGCCGGCATATCGAGTAATGTATCTGTTGTCAGATCATTTAACGCAACAGTTGTGTAAAATCCTTCGTGTGATGTTGTATAATTTTCGCGCAGCAATGCATGCACAACTGGATTGTTTGCGAGATTGAACGTTGTGTTTTCATTCGTTAGAATAAAATTGTTCCAGCCGGCTTGTTTCGGAAAATAATATTTAAACGCAAGACCACTTTTAAATGCTTTTACAACAAGGTTTATTTTCCGGTGATTGCCCGTTTTTTGTTCTAATTGAATTGTCACTTCGTTATATGCATCATGCACGTGCTTTGCCTTCCCAACAACAAGATCATAATCTTCAACAGAATCATTCCAAACGGGTTTGTGCATGATGAGATCATTTTCAAAATTGCCGTCCTGGAAATTAAGGCTGAGCTTACTATCATTAACGATCCTGTTTTTTTTATAAATAACGTTATAATAAGCGTTGCCATCTTTTAAGTGAAAATCGAAAACAATGTTTCCATCGGGGGAAACCAACATAATTTTTTTTTGTGCTGCAGTATGCAGAGAGTAAATTATACAGAGGAAGCAAATAAGTTTTTTCATACGCGCAATTAGCGTGAAGATAATTATATCAGCATAAATGTATAAAGGAATAGTTTTTGTTTTTACACCGATATGAAATATATAATGGTAATTGTTTTATTATTTGCATCGTGCATACAAATAAAAAGAAAGCCATCAGTTCAGCAAAAAGAAGCGGACACAACTCCAGTTACCAATAATCCATTATCGAAATCTTCACAAATAAACACAGGTAATATTTTGCCGGCTGAGGTTGTAAAATATTCTGAAAGCTTAATAGGTACGCCTTATTTATATGGCTCAACAAATCCGCAACAAGGCTTTGATTGTTCCGGCTTCATAACTTATGTTTTTAAGCATTTTAATATAACAGTTCCACGTTCTTCGATTGAATTTACGAATGTTGCAAAAGAAATTCCTGTAGAAAAATCGAAGCCGGGTGATTTGATTTTATTTACAGGAACAGACAGCACAGAACGTTCTGTCGGTCATATGGGAATTATTATTTCAAACGATTCTATTCAAACTTTATTTATTCATTCATCTTCAGGAAAAGCAAATGGCGTAACAATTACACCATTGAATGATTATTATAAAAGTCGCTTTGTAAAAGTGATAAGAGTTTTTCCGCAGAATAATTCGTGAGTACTATTTCGTAATGCCGTATTTGGTTTTATAGCGTTCGTATAATTGCTTTTGTTTATTATCAAGATTGAGTTGCCTGCCCTGAATAAAAGCATAATTTATATTGCTTGTTTTTATGTCAAGCAGATCGCCGTCACTTACAATAATGTTTGCATCTTTTCCCGCTTCGAGTGAGCCGGTTTGTTTATCGATGCCTAAAATTTTTGCTGCATTTAAAGTGATCGCCTGCAATGCTTGTTCTTTTGTCAAACCAAAACCAACGGCAACACCTGCGTTGAACATTACATTTCTTCCGCGGTTCATTTCATCAAAATCATTTATGCAATACATAACGCCCGCCTGTTGTAATAAATAAGGAAGCTTCGCATAAATATCAATATCATCGTCCTGCATGATAGGCAGGTTATGCATTTGATTTAATATAACAGCAATATTATTTTGCTTGAGATAATCAGCGATTTTATAACTATCGCTGCCGCCAACAATTACTGTGCGAAAACCAAACTCTTTTGCAAATTCAACGGCAATCATCATTTCATTTACAAGCTCGCAATGCACAAAAAATGTTTGCGACTGATCGAACAAGCCTTTTACCGATTCAAATTTTATATTGGTATGTTCATGCGAGTTTTCATTCAAATATGCTTTTGCATCCCGAAAAAATTTGCGCACATCATCTATTTGCTCATACGCTTTTTTCAAAACATCATCTGCTGCATTTTGTGTTGATGTTGGTGCCAACGAAGGCATCCGAAAATGAATACCATTGTCAAGTTTATAAACTGCATCTTCCCAATTCCAGGCATCGAGTTGCATAACAGAAGAAGTTCCACTTAATATGCCGCCATTCGGAACAACATGCGCAAGCAAAACGCCATTGCTGCGAACTGTATTTATAATTCTTGAATCTGTATTATAAGCAACAACAGAACGCACATCAGGATTTAAATCGCCGAGTTCATAATCGTCATGCTCGGAACGAATTGCACTAATTTCATCCAAGCCTAAATTGCAATCAGCAAGTATAACACCGGGATAAATTTGTTTGCCGCTGCAATCGATAATTTTTGCATCTGCAGGTGCTGCGTTATTGTTTACACTGATAATTTTTCCGTTTGAAAAAACGATCATTCCATCATTAATTACGTCGCCATTACCAACGTGAATGGTTGCATGTGTTAATGCGATAGTTCCTGTTTGCGTTGCTGCAGGTAAAACGTTTGGCTGAGAAAAACATATTGTTGAAAAAATAAGCGAAACAAAAAGCAGTAGATTTTTCATGCCTGTAATTTACTTGACAAATGTATTGGGTTTATAAAACTTGTAATACTTAATTTGAATATTGAATTTTATTAAATTTTTCTTATTTCCTCAATTTCATGTTTAATAAATGCTGCGCATGCTTCTATTCTATCAAGATATTCGGTTGTTTTGAATTGTGAATCAGACGCCATATGACCAACAATAAAAGTTTCGTTTCCTGTGTTTATTAAATACCAACCTGAATTACTGCGTTTATCTTCTGACCAACTTATCCAATCATCTATACACTGTTGATTTGCAGTAAGAGCATTGTAAATATTTGTTTCATTTATGTATTCATAGAACTCAAAATATCCGCTTTCCTTGAGCAGAGAATAAATTGATACATCGCGCTTATTATGAAATTCTTTTGGGAGAAATAATATACGTTTAATTAACTCATCCATCATTCAAACTTTTGTTTTTTGATTCTTTAAAAACCCAGCACATCTTTCATTTCAAAAATTCCTTTTTTACCTATAATAAATTTTGCTGCCTGCAATGCACCTGATGCAAACCCGCTGCGATTATGTGCTGTATGAATGATTTCAATATCATCAGCGAAAGAATGATAAAGCACCTTGTGTGTGCCCGGAATATTTTCTATGCGTTTGCTGATAATTTGTAATTGACTTTTATCTTCTGTCGCTTTATTCACCCATTCTTTTTTTGAGATACTTCTCTGTAAGATCTGTTCAGCAATCGTTATTGCTGTTCCGCTCGGTGCATCTTTTTTTTGTGTATGATGAATCTCTTCTATCGTTACGTTGTAATCTTTCTGTTTACTCATTAACCCGGCAAGTATTTTATTCACTTCAAAAAAAATATTTACACCCACGCTAAAATTGCTGGCATATAGAAAACATCCTTTTTTTTGTTTACAATAATTTACTACTTCGTCAAATTGCTTTAGCCAACCCGTAGAACCAGTCACAACAGGCACGCCTGCATCAATACATTTTTTAATATTATCAACAGCGCTGTGCGGGTTGGTAAATTCAATGGCAACATCTGCTTTTTTAATATTATCAATTGTAAATAAATCTTTGTTTGAAGAAGAAATTTTTAAAACAATTTCATCACCATTTTTATTTGCAATCTCTTCGATGGCTTTACCCATTTTGCCATAACCAATCAATGCTATTTTCATTTATCATTTTATATGAAGCGTAAAAATAAAATAACAAGCAATAAAAAACCCGCTGTTGAAGCGGGTTTTAATCAAACAAAAAAAATTTATGTTGTTGCAACATTTGCAGTACGCGGCTTGCAAACTGCACCTATTACAGCACCTGCAACGGCAGAAACAGCTGTAAATGCAGCTACATCTGCAGCAACCTGGTGAAGTGTAATGCTGTGTGTAGTGGCGTACATTGTAAAATCAAAGCCTGCGGAAAATAAAAAACCAATTGCAAAACCGGTAGCAAGACCACCTGCTATAGAAGCCCCTGAGCGATTAACCGCATACGATATGGCAAAGCCAAAAAATAAATTGCCAACAATCAATGCCCAGTAAACAAATGTATCCATGCTGCGGTCAACCCCCGGCACATAACTGTGCATATAGTTTGCTAGTAATAATCCGTAAACAAGATACCCGAGTAAAAAATAGATTACGCCACCGGCAATACCACCGATGAAAAATTTAGTAGTGTTCATACGACAAGTGTTTTGGTGAATAATAAAATCTATACAAGGTAAAAAATTGTACAAATGAAACCTAAAATTTTCGATGCACTTTCTTGCTAAAAAGAAGTAGGCAATTGTTTTTTGTGCGGCGTTTTATAATTGAAAACTAAACCAAGCGTTGGAGATTTGGTGCTGACATTATAATCGGGTTGAATACGCATACTTAAATCGCGGCTTACATCAAAATCTTTTAAATGCGCAAATACAGTTGCATCTACAATATTCAACGTCCACGCAAATAAAAAGAACAGCACAGAGTAATCCCTGTCTTTTCTAAATGTGTTTCGATAATATTGCAGCGCTTCTACAGATAAGCCTTTTAGTTTTGGGTTGATTGAACCCGTATCTCCGCCAGTTACAAGAATATTATAAGCGTTTTTTGTACGCTGATACCAGTTGTTATTGTAAACAAATGTTGCTGCTGGAATTGAAAGCGCTCCATATACAATTGGTATTTTCCAGTATTCATGGTTATATGCCTGTCCCCAGCCGGGAATTATTGCGGAGCGAATAGTTGCTTTATGCGGATCATGCTTTGCTCTTGTAACAGAATCTTTTTTTGCAAGATCAACGGAAGCTGCGTCTTTCTTTTGCTTCAGCGTATCCAGTAAAACTTCTTTACCGTTATTCACTTTTGTAGTTGAATCATTTTGTGCAACTACGCGAAAGCTTAAAACGCTTACAAGTATCAGTATGAAAAAAAATGATTTGCGCATGTTAATCAACGCGAACATTCATCAGCTCAAGAATCTTGTTTAATTCATCCTGAGAATAATACTCTATAGTAATACTGCCACTTCCCTTAGATGAATTTTTTACAAACACTTTTGTTGAAAAATGCGATGCTAAATTATCTTCAATGCGCTTGTAAGCATTGTTAATAGTTGAATTTGCTGAAGATTTAACAGCCTTGTTATGACTGCGATAAAGATTTCTTACGAGCTCTTCTGTTTGCCTTACACTGAGTTGACGATTTTTAATTTCGTTGTAAACATAGATCTGCTTATCAATCGTATCAATATTTATTAACGCCCGTGCATGCCCCATGGTTAAATAGCCATTGCGAACAGCGAGCTGAATATCGGGTGGTAATTTTAATAAACGAATATAATTTGTAACCGTACTTCTTTCCTTGCCCATACGTTCAGCAACCTGCTCTTGTGTGTAATTCAATTCATCCATCATTCGTTTATAACTCAAGCCAATTTCTATAGCATTTAAATCTTCGCGCTGTAAATTTTCAAGCAAAGCAAGCTCCAAAAGTTCTCTGTCGTTTGACTGGCGAATGTATGCGGGTACATCTTTTAAACCGGCAATTTTTGCTGCGCGCAAACGCCTTTCACCGGCAACAAGCTGGTATTTTCCTTCAGACAATTTTGAAACCGTTAGCGGTTGTACAATATCAAATTGTTTTAAAGATGATGCTAATTCATTCAATGCAGTTTCATCAAAATCTCTGCGCGGATTTTTTGGATTCGGTAAAATTTGTTCAACAGGAATGCGCAAAACATTTGTTGCAGCTTCTACTACATCTGTTTTTAAATTGCCCGTAGTTGTTTTAAGATCGGTATCTATATTTTGAAGTAAAGAACGAATTCCCTTACCCAGCATTTCTTTATTTTGTTTCGCTAAACTCATTTGCTTTTTTGTTTAATGTTACAGGTTTAAAGTTTAAAGTTTTTAAAACATTAAGCTTTAAACATTAAACTTTTTTATTCAAGAATCTTTTCCGCATTTGTCATAAGCGTCATATTATTTTTCTGCAGAATTTCTTTTGCAAGATTTAAATAATTCACAGAGCCTTTGCAATCTGCATCATATAAAATAACAGGTTTGCCAACACTTGGCGCTTCGCTCAATTTTGTATTACGGTGAATAATGGTTGAAAAAACAATGTCTTCAAAATGGCGGCGCACTTCATTTACCACCTGGTTGCATAAACGTAAACGACCATCATACATCGTCATCAATATTCCTTCAATCTGCAAATCAGGATTCAGGCGGCTTTGCACAATTTTTATTGTATTCAATAATTTTCCTAAACCTTCCAAAGCAAAAAATTCGCATTGCACGGGAATTACAACTGCATCCGACGCAACCAATGCATTTACCGTAATCAATCCAAGTGAGGGTGAGCAATCGATAATAATGAAATCATAATCGTTGCGTACTGTCTCCAAAACATTTTTTAAAACTTTTTCACGGTTAGGAAAATTTATCATCTCTACTTCATAACCAACCAGATCAATGTGGGATGGAATAATATCAAGATAAGGCACTTCGCTTTTTAAAATCACATCATGCGCAGATGTGTTGTTGATCATACAATCATACAAACTCGTTGTTATATTATGCAGATCAAAACCAATACCTGTTGTAGTATTTGCCTGAGGGTCTGCATCAACCAGCAATGTTTTAAACTCAAGCACAGCAAGGCTTGCAGCCAAATTAATTGCTGTTGTGGTTTTTCCTACGCCACCTTTTTGATTTGATACACCAATAATTCTTGCCATTTCAATTTCCGGTTTTCAATTTAAATCTATCGTTTCTCCCACTTTTGGCAGCAATAAAGCTTTTCCTGCTGCTGCAAAATCCGCAACTGCTTTTTCGGTATTAATTTTTATCGGCTCGAAAGTGTTGTAATGCACGCCCACAACTGTATTGCATTGAACAAAATCTGCTGCAATAATTGCATCAGTTGCATCCATTGTAAAATTTCCGCCAATAGGCATTACAGAAAAATTCAATTTTGCAAACCGCGGAATTAACTGCATATCCATAGTAAGTGCAGTATCACCTGCAAAATAAAAATTGCCTTCGTCTGTTGTAAAAACAAAACCCAAAGGGTTGCCTGCATAACTGCCATCATTGAACGATGAAGAATGAATAGCATTTACACCGCGTACTTTACCAAAGTCAAATTGCACCGGTGCGCCCTGGTTTAAATGATGCACTTTTTCAACTCCATTTTGATGAAGCCAGTTTGCTACTTCAAAAGCCGCAACACAAGTGGCACCGGTTTGTTTTGCAAGTTCAATTGCGTCAGCAGTGTGATCGCCGTGGCCATGCGATATAAAAATATAATCTGCTTTAATAGATTTAAGATCGATGTGCTTTGCAAGCGGGTTATGTGTTATAAACGGATCAAACAAAATTTTCTTACCCTTAATCTCTACACTAAATCCTGACTGACCGTAATAAGTAAATTTCATAATTCCAGTTTTTGCGGCAAATGTAATTTTTAAGCTTTCAAGTTTCAACAATATTAGTTTTTTGCTGCTACTTATGCCTAATTTTTATCAACATGTTATTATAACTGCACATTACTTTGCAAAAAATTTTTATGCGAAACTGGAATGGCTGGTGGATTATTATTTTGCTGCTGCTGGTGATTGATGTTTATGTTTTTTTTGCCATAAGATTTCTTTCGCACAACAGCAGCGATAAAAGCCGCATTATTATTTATTCTGTTTACTGGGCAATTTCTGCTTTTGCAATCATTTTTATTTTATCGTTTCCTAAATCTGATTATTTGCAAAAGCATATTGTATTTAGAAATTATGCCTTTGCAATAATTGTAGGATTATTCTTTGCTAAACTAATTGCCTCGGTATTTTTTCTTTTGGATGACGTGCGCCGCTTATTTGTTTGGCTGATGGCAAAAATTTTTCCAAAGACCGGCGTTGATTTTACGCATGATGGAAACACCATTAGCCGTTCTGTTTTTTTATCATGGGTTGGATTTGCTTTAGGTGGAGGATTATTTGCTGCGCTGATGTATGGCTTTTCAAACAAGTATAATTATAAAGTGCGGCGAATAAAACTTGCATTTGAAAATTTGCCTGCTGAATTCAAAGGCTTAAAAATTGTGCAGGTAAGTGATATACACAGCGGAAGTTTTACAGATAAAAAAGCTGTTGAACGCGGTGTGCAGCTTGCATTAAAACAAAATGCAGATCTAATTTTATTTACCGGCGATTTGGTAAATGATAAGGCGGATGAAATGCACGATTATAAAGATGTGTTCAATCAACTGAAAGCGCCGATGGGCGTTTACAGCACATTGGGTAATCATGATTATGGCGATTATACAACATGGCCAAGCGAAGAAGCGAAGAAAGAAAATTTGGAAAGATTAAAAGCTATTCACGGTGAAATGGGCTGGCGTTTATTAATGAATGAACATGTTGTGCTGGAAAGAAATGGTGCACAGATCGCTTTGCTTGGAATTGAGAACTGGAGTGCATTTGGCAATTTTCCAAAATATGGTAAAATGGATCTTGCTTATCCTGGTACTGAAAAATATCCTTTCAAAATTTTAATGAGCCACGATCCAAGTCATTGGGATGCAGAAGTGCGACCAAAATATCCTGATGTTGACTTAATGCTTGCAGGGCATACGCACGGCATGCAGTTCGGCGTAGAAAATCCTTACTTTAAATGGAGCCCGGTACAATATTTTTATAAAGAATGGGCAGGCTTGTATAAAACCGGTAAACAAATTTTATATGTAAACCGTGGTTATGGTTTTATTGGTTACCCGGGAAGAGTAGGAATATTACCTGAGATAACTGTGATTGAATTGAGCTGATAAATTTCCTGCAAGAGCATTGCGTGAATATCAGCGTTTGGCAATAAAATTTATTTTTTTTCTTTTTTCGGAATAAATATTAAAGACATAAATGCACCTGAAAATGCAAGTGCTGCTGATATGCGCATGATTTTTTCGTAAGATGTTATGAAGCCCTCATGATATAATTTGTTAACTGATGATTTTGCATTTGCGTTTAAATTTTCAGGGGCTTTTGCATTGCCGAGATTTACAGTTTGTGCCATTATTATTTTTTTTGTATTTGCTTCAAGCGGAAATTTTTTTAATTCATTTTGCATCGCCGCAGAAAAAAATAAAACAGCCAATGCACCAAACACTGCGTTTGCAAAAACATTTGCAATGCGCGTCATCGCATTGTTTATACCTGAAGCAGTTCCGGATAAATTATTGCTTGCAGCACTCATAACAGTTGCAGTAAGTGGTGCAACTGTAAAAGACATTCCAAGACCAAAAACAAAAACGCCGGGAAAAAAACTTGACCAGTAATCTGCAAAGCCTTTGGTTTGTTTTACAAAAGACAATATTAGTAAACCAACGCCGGCGATTGTGGGTCCTGCAATTAAAAAAAATCTTGCTCCATATTTATCTGCAAGGCTTCCTGCAAAGCGTGCAAAGACTATCATTAAAATAGTGAATGGTAAAAAAGTAAGACCAGCTTGTAGTTGGCTATAACCCTGCGCCTGTACCATGTTCAACGAAAGAAATAACATGGCTGTGCTTAACCCTGCATATAAAAAAAATGTAAGAAGATTTGTTCCGCTGAAAGTTTTATTTGCAAATAATTGCAGTGGCATCATTGGATGTTTGCTGTTTCTTTCAATTAAAATAAAAATTGCAAATAATAAAATGCCGGCTGTTAATGATGCGTAAACCTGCCAGTTATTAAAGCCAAGCAAAGGCATGCGCAAAAAACCAAAAGTGAGAAGCGCAAGACTTAAAGCAATTGCAAACGCACCTGCAAAATCAATTGCATGATTTTTATTTTCATCAACAGTTTCTTTTACGCGTAATACAAGAATTAAAACTGCAATAACACCAATCGGAACATTAATAAAAAAGATGTAACGCCATAAACCGGCATCTGCTAAAGCACCACCTAATATTGGTCCGCCCATTGTAACGAGTGTTGTAAAAGCAGACCATGTACCAATTGCTCTTCCTCTTTCGTTTTGATTGATAGAAGAAGATATTAGCGAAAGACTTCCGGGAATCATTAGAGCGCCACCTAAGCCCTGTATTATTCTGAAAACAATTAAAAAATTTACGCTTTGTGCAAACCCGCACATTATAGAACCAGCCATGAATATTATTATGCCGAGAATAAAAATTTTTTTGCGGCCAAGTTTATCGCCCATTGAACCACCAACAAGAATGAGCGAAGCAAGCATTAAAAGATATGCGTTTAAAATCCAGAAAAGATCTGTACCTGTTGCGCCGAGATCTTTTTGTAATGATGGTAATACAACATTTAGCGCAGTGCCGTCAATAAATCCCATTGAAGAGGCAAGTATACTTGATGTAACGATCCATTTGCCTGCACTGCTGCGCAATGCTACTGTTGCCATAGATTTTTTTAGAAATGTAATATAGATAAAATAAAAACTTTCGTTCTATCATCAACTTTAAAAAATAGATACATACATTTTAAATGGTGTGCAAACTGAATATGTTTTAAAAAAAATTGCCGCTACATAAAATATAGCGGCAACTAAAATTATAATGTGCTAATGTTCTATAATAAAATGTTGAACGAAATGCCTGCAATAGTTACCGTTGCAACATTATCGCAATCACCATTACCAAAATCAATGGTACGTGTTAATTTACCTGCGGGTTTAAATTCGATCGTTCCCTTTTCAATCCACTTACAATTCAATGCAAAAATTAATGCGCTTGTAATGTTAGAAGAAAACTGTGTGCCCGTAAATGTTGTACCGCTTGATGAGCCCGTGATACTGTAAACATCATCTGCCCAACCACGAATACCTGCAGTTGCTTCGCCCGCAACCCATTCTCTTGTGTGATCGCCATTGTAGGTTAATGTATTGCCTGCTGTATCAGTTATGGTTAGCATTGATTTAACAGAGTAAGTTAAATTACCTGCCGTGTTATGACCATTATTTACAACGGTAATGCTGCCATCAATTTTATTATCGTTTACGTAGTAATTATCAAATGTAATTGTGTGATTGCTTCCTGAATCTCTGTAAAAGCCTGTGAAGTTTACAATCACTTTACCACGGCGTGTTTTACCATCAAAACATAAAGCATCTGCAGAACCAAAATCAATTGTAAGCACTTTTGGTGATGTTGCTACATTTAGCGTTATGTTTACATGCGAATTAAACATAAGCCCGAGCGTAGAGTCGGTAATAGTGCCAACCATACCATTATCTTCAGATTCGCTGCTCATTGCTACTGCATCGTCTGAAGTGCCTTGGGCGAAAGCATTATCAGTTGCTGTTTGCGTTTCATTGTCTGAATTGGAAGATGAACTTGTGTTTTTAGAGCAGGAGTAAATTGAAAATAAAAATACGCAGCCGAGTACTAATAAAATACCGGAATTTCTTCTCATGTTTAATGTTTGTTTGCGACTTAAGACTCGCTGTAAATACGCCAGTTTAAATCACGTTAATAAATTAATTTGTCAAGTTGATAACAAGAACGAAGGTGTATTCGCAGTTAGCGTGCCCGAAAAATATTATATTCTAAAAGTTATCTTAAAATCAATTCAACCCATATTTATCTACCAGGTAAATTAATGCTGCCATATTAATGGCACCCAATTTCATTTCACGTATATCTACATTTTCAAAAACATCTGTTACTGCATGATGAATATCAAAATATCGCTGGCTGTCCGGGTCTAATCCTGCAACTGGTGTATGAAAATAATCTTTTAAATAACCAACATCAGCGCCATCGCCGCCTTTTATAAAACGATCACCATAATACGGCGTAAACAAATCTTTCCAGGAATTTATTTTTTGCCATTGAGCATCACTGCAATCAAAACCAAAACCACGCGGTGTAAATCCGCCTGCATCACTTTCCAAACCAAAAATGTGTTGCTCATTATTTCGCTTTGCTTCATCTGCATATTTTTTTGCGCCGCGTGTTCCATTTTCTTCATTTGCAAAAAGCACAAATTGTATGGTATGTTTTGGCTGATAATTTAATGCTTTCAACACACGCAATACTTCTATTGTTTGAACAATGCCTGTTCCATCATCATTAGCGCCTTCTGCGGGATCCCAGCTATCCAAATGTCCGCCAACAGTAATAATTTGTTCAGGATGTTCACTGCCTTTTAATTCACCAATAACATTATGTGCAATTGTATCCGGCAACATTTTTCCATAAGTAAATAAAGAACATGCAACAGGAATATTTTCATCAAATAAAGTATCCAACAACTTTACATCATCTAAACCAATTGCAGCAGCAGGAATTTCTTTTACAGAATCTGTGTAATGCAAAGAGCCGGTATGCGGAATATTATTGGGTGTGTTTGTCATGCTGCGAACTAATACTGCATATGCGCCATATTTCGAAGCTGCATCAGCTCCTCTTACACGATAAATAACATTTTTACCATAAGCGGCAAACGTGTTGATAAGCGTGTCATCAAACGGAACATTATAAAAAACAATCTTACCTTTTAATTCATTCTTCTTTGCTTCAACATCTTTAAAATCATTTACACGAATTACAGGTGCCTGTATTCCGTTCACGCCGGTACCAACAGCATTTCCTAGCCCAATAATGTTTAAAGCATATTTCTGTTGTTCGCCATTTCCATCTTTATAAACAAGCATTGCATTATCCGTACCGCCGCGCACCCAATGCGGAACCACACATTCCTGCATTATTACATTATCAGCGCCTGCATCTTTTAAAGCTTGTGCGCCCCACTGTTCCGCCATATACATATGTGGTGAACCTGATAACCTGCCGCCAATATTTTTTGTGAGATAATGAAGATTATTATAAGATGCATCGCTGCTTAAAATATTTATTGCTATTTTATGGATGAAGACAGAATCATCAGTTGAATTTTGTGCAGATGTAAATAACGGAAGCGCTAATAATGCGATTAATATTTTTTTCATTTCGAAAACTTGAGAAGCGAAAATATGGTTTGAAATAAATCGCTTCATGAAAAATTTGTAGTTTCACTAAAATTGAAACTATGGAAACAATAGAAAGATTTGCAGAATTTGATGCAAACGGAAATTTAATTATCAATGATCCGCCGCCGCTAAAAAATAAAAGAGTAAAAATTCTTATTGCCGTTATCGAGGAAGAAACAGATGCATCCGGCTTAACAACTGAAAACATTATTGCTGAAACTGCTTTTGTTACAAACTCTTCTACCGGCGGAGAAAATCCGTTGTTTAAAAAAGCTTAGAATATCAACTGCTGCTGAAAATTAACTAAGATTTTTTCAAACTTCATTACTTTATAACTGCAATCTTTATAAGCGGATGAACTATTAGCGTATTACATTGTTATTTTGCAAAAAAGATTGTAATGCGTATAGGAATTGTTTGTTATCCCACGTTTGGCGGAAGTGGTGTATTGGCTACCGAGCTTGGTAAAGCTTTAGCCGATAAAGGACATCACGTGCATTTTATAACTTACCAGCAGCCGGTAAGATTAAATGTTTTTAGTGCGAATATTTTTTATCATGAAGTAACTGTACCAACTTATCCTTTATTTGATTACCCTCCGTACGAACTTGCACTTGCAAGCACTATGGTTGATGTAATTCAAAATCACGATCTCGATTTGCTGCATGTACATTATGCAATTCCTCATGCTTCTGCCGCATATATGGCTAAACAAATTGTGTTGAAAACAGGAAGAAATATTCCTGTAATTACAACATTGCATGGAACCGATATTACATTAGTAGGAAGAAATAAAACATACGAACCTGTTGTAACTTTTTCTATTAATGAAAGCGATGCTATAACTGCCGTTTCGCAAAATTTGAAAGACGAGACGTATAAATCTTTTGCTATAACAAAAGACATTGAAGTAATTGAAAATTTTGTTGATAACAGTCGCTACGATAAAAAACCAATTGATGCTTTTAGAAAAGTTATTGCACCGGATGATGAGAAAATTTTAATTCATGCATCTAACTTCAGAAAAATAAAAAGAGTAGGAGATGTAATAAAAATTTTTGCTGAAGTAAATAAAAAAATGCCTTCTAAATTATTATTGGTAGGAGATGGGCCGGAGCGCAGAAGCATGGAAGATCTTGTGCGGAAACTGCAGGTGCATGATGATGTTCGTTTTCTTGGCAAGCAGGAACAAATAGAAGAAATCTTATTAGTGAGTGATCTGTTTTTATTGCCGAGCGAATATGAAAGCTTTGGACTTGCTGCCATGGAAGCAATGGCTGCAAGTGTTCCGGTTATTAGTTCTGATGCCGGTGGTTTAACAGAAATAAATATTAATGGAGAAACAGGTTATACTGCTGCCGTTGGTGATGTAGAAACAATGAGTGAATGCGCAATTCATCTTTTATCAAATGAAACATTGCTTGAACAGTTTAGAAAAAATGCAAAAGCGCAGGCGTTAAAATTTGATCTGCATAAAATAGTTCCGCGTTACGAAAAATTGTACAGCCGCTTTTGCAGAATGGTTTGCGAAGCGTAAAGCTTGATGAAGACTAAAATAAACGGCTGCGTTTCTATTCGAAATGTAGAACGCAGCCGTAACAGCAGAAATAAATTCAATCTCACATAGCACCTAATTGTTTCAAAAACTTTTCAGAATTTGCTTTTACAAGTGGTGGTGGATTTAAGCTTAATGATTTTTTGAAATTAGCAATTGCATTTTTCTTATCGCCTTTATTTACATAGCCTTCACCTAAACTATCCCAAACATTTGCACTTTCCGGATGACGCTGTGTATTAAGAATAAACATTTGAATTGCTTTATCAATTTGCCCCTGGTTCATTAGTTGATAAGCATATAAGTTCAATTCGTTTTCGGTTGATAGTTGTATGGCTGTATCCATTGCTTTTGCAGCTTCATCAGTTTTTCCTTGTGCTTTAAGTAAATTCGATTTTAAAGTCATCGTAGTAAAACTGCGATTTTGTGTAATCGCCAGGTCTGTCCAAACAATTGCCTGGTCAAGGTTTACATTATTTTGTAAAGCATAGTTAGCAGCGCTTGCATATCCTTGCCATGTAAAGCCAACACTGTTTTTTAATTGTTCAGCGGCATTGTCCATAACAATTTTATCAACATCAAATTCAATCTTTACCGGAAACTGTTTCTTTTCCCAGTTCAATACAAGTTCTGCAGAATTTTTTGTATCGTTCATGAAATCGTATGTAAGCATTTCGGTCATCGGTATATCGCGCAATTGAATTTTCGCACGCATAAAGTCTAACGTTGAATCATACCAAAAACTTCCCCACGCTTTATAGTCTTTCGATAAAATTACTTCGCCCGTATTATCAGGATAGATCACAAAAAATAATCCGTATTCTCCTGCGGGCACATGCTGACCTTCTACAGTCGCATCATCTGAAAATTTAATGGTCGTATTTTCATTTGCGCCTGCACGCCATGGTGCAGGATTATGTGCACCAAATGCCTGCACATTGTAACCATAAGGCACAAGCGAATCCCAAATTTTTCTGCCTCTAACCGATGGTCTTGAATAATTTACAGTAACTGTAGAAATACCTATCGTTTGCGTAACGGCTGCAGCAGGGCTTGGTGTGCGCGGAGTTGTAATTACACCTTGCGCAAACAAGATTGCTGGTAAAAATACAACCGTAAATAGTGTTGATAATTTTGTAGATAGTTTCGGCATCGCATGTGTTTTATAGTGATAAATAATTCAATTTATATTTTTAAGAAAACATGCTGCGAGTTTTTATTCTCAAACGGCTAAACTAAATGTTGAAAGGCATTAGAAACTTACTAAAGCCTTACTGGCTTTGCATTCCAGGCGATTGGTTTAATAATGTAATATGCAAGAATTTAATTTAATGAAGGATCATTAACAATGCCTGTAAACAAAATTGTTCCTGTTTGCTTTTCTACGATGGTATATAAAAAAGGATGATCAATTTTTAAAACCGGTGGCGGCACTACAGATGTAACCCCTACGGCAATTGAAGTTACAGCCGCAGCTTCTGTGCCTTCTTCGTTTACTTTAATATAGGTTTTATGAATTGCCTTTGTGATGTAAGGATTCACTTGCGCGGGATTATACATGTTTGAAAGATCTGCCTTGTCTCCAAAAGAAATTCCCATTCCCAACGCCGCTAACTCTGGTCGCATATCTGCTATATTATATGAATATTCCCACTTAGGTAAGTATATATTGATATTTACTGTATCCATTTTATTAATCCCATCGGTAAAACTATTTTCATCAATTGTAGAAGCAAAACGGCTAATAGATTGTTGATTGTTTTTTGGCAACATGATGTACATACTATAACTGTTTCCGCCGCCATACGGAAGCTCAATCAAACTAAACGAATCATTAGAAAAATAATTTACTGAAAGATGTTGCTGCATGAAAGAAACAGATTTGCTGCTGCCATCTGCTAAATAAAAATTGTCGGCGTGTGTATCGGAAGTTTTAAATGCATACTTCCATGCGCCGTTAAAATAAATTGCATTGATGAGATACATTAAATCACCAGGAGAAGTTGCATCAATTACAGATTTAATTTTTTGATTTGTTTTTTCTGCAACCCAGTTATTGATTGTGTTTGCAGAAGAAGGATCTGCAAAATTTAAAGCATTTGTTTCTGCATTATAAAATTGTTGTTGCGTATTTAGAAAAGATGTTAGCGGTTGAAAACTGTTTTTATTATACCAGATCGAATTAGCGATTGAAAATTTTACCTTATTATCTTCTGAAGGCAATTGTGTAATTAATGCATTACAAACTTTATTAAGATCATTAATGTCGATGCCCGAAAGCTGCAATGTTTTTGCGATTGAATCTCTTGTTGCATTTGCAGCACCATTATACACCATGCTTAATGCCATATAAATACTTAGCGGCGAAACAAGCTTGTTACCATTGCTGTTATCAAACTGTAATGTGCTGTGTAAAAAATTAAATCCAAAAACATTGTTTGCATTAACGATTGATGAACCGTTTGAGGGCAATACAATTGTTTTGGTTACATCGGGAACAGTACTATCTTTTTTGCATGAAGCAAATGCGCAACCTGCAAGCAGTACGATTGAGCTGAAAGAAATTATTTTTCTCATAATGGTAATATTAATATCCCTTGACAAAAAATAATTGTAAGTCGTTGTAAAAAGAACTTTTATTTAGTAAGACTTAGTTATGCAATGTTCTCAATTATTCCGGCAATGCCTTGTCCGCCGCCAACGCAAGCTGTAACCAAACCATACTTTTTGTTGAGACGTTTCAAATCGTTTAAAATTTGTACTGTCAATTTGCATCCCGTACAGCCCAAAGGATGACCCAATGCAATAGCGCCGCCGTTAATATTTACAATATCAGGATTAAAGTTTAATGCTCTTATTACAGCGAGTGATTGCGATGCGAAAGCTTCATTCAATTCAATCAGATCAATATCATTCAAACTCATGCTTGCCTGCTTTAAAACCTTTGGCACAGCGGCTACCGGGCCGATGCCCATGATGCGCGGATGCACGCCGGCAGAAGCACAATTTACCAAACGACCAATTGGTTTTAAGTTAAGTTCATTTATCATTTTTTCGCTCATCACAATTACAAACGCAGCGCCGTCGCTGGTTTGAGAAGAGTTGCCTGCCGTAACACTTCCGTTTTGTGCAAACGCAGGTTTTAATTTTGCTAAAGCTTCAATCGAAGTATCTGCACGAACGCCTTCATCTGTATCAACTGTATACGTTTTTGTTTTGCGCTTATTTTTTTCATCAACATATACCTGCTCAATTTTAATTGGCAATATGCCGGATTTGAAATAACCATTCTCAATTGCTTTCATTGCTTTTTGATGCGAGTTTAAAGCGAATGCATCCTGGTCTTCTCGGCTTACTTTATATTCTTTCGCAACAGCTTCTGCAGTTAATCCCATGCTCAAATAATAATCAGGTTCATCTTTCGCAATCGAATATGCAGGCACTGTTTTCCATCCGGCAGTTGGTACAAGACTCATACTTTCCGTTCCACCGGCAATAATACAATCAGCCATGCCTGTTCTAATCTTTGCAGTAGCAATAGCAATTGTTTCCAAACCACTTGCACAATAGCGATTGACTGTTGAACCGGGCACTTCAAAACCTAAAGCTCTTGCAGCAATAATTCTGCCCACTTGCAAACCTTGTTCTGCTTCGGGCACAGCATTGCCAACAATTACATCGTCTACACGCTTAGATTCCAGTTGCGGCACTGATGCCATCAAACCTTTTATCACGTCAATTGCTAAATCATCAGGACGATAAAATCTGAAACCACCGCGTTTGCTTTTTGTAACTGCTGTGCGATAACCAGCAACGATATATGCTTCCTGCATAAAAAGTTTTTATCAAATTTAATTAAAGTTGTTTATGCAACTAATAAGTGAAGTGTTAACTAAATGAGATCGAGAATTTCTTGTAACTCGCTTTCTGTTTTCACAATTACATCTCTTGCTTTACTGCCAAGATTTGGTCCCACAATGCCGGCTTGTTCCAATTGATCCATCAATCTGCCTGCACGATTGTAACCAAGTTTCATACGCCGTTGAATTAAAGATGTTGAACCCATTTGATTTTGCACAATTAATCTTGCAGCATCTTCAAACAACGGATCGCGATCTGTAAGATCAAAATCTTTTCCTTCCATTTCTTTTTCATCGGTGTATTCAGGCAATTGAAATGCCTGCGGATAA
This sequence comes from Parafilimonas sp., assembly GCA_035547495.1. GTDB lineage: Bacteria > Bacteroidota > Bacteroidia > Chitinophagales > Chitinophagaceae > Parafilimonas. The sequence continues at coordinate 22,916 of DASZUY010000183.1, forward strand.
CCTTGTTGTTCGCTGATAAACTCGCATACTTTCTCAACCTCAGGTGTATCAACAAAAGCACATTGCAAACGCGTAATCTCGCCGTTATAACTAATCAGCATATCACCTTTACCAATTAATTGTTCAGCGCCACCTGTGTCAAGAATTGTGCGGCTATCAATCTTTGAAGAAACTTTAAATGCAATGCGTACGGGGAAGTTTGCTTTGATTGTTCCTGTAATAATATTTACAGATGGTCTTTGTGTTGCAATTACAAGATGAATTCCAACCGCACGTGCAAGCTGCGCAAGTCTTGCAATTGGCATTTCAATTTCTTTGCCCGCAGTCATAATTAAATCTGCAAACTCATCAATCACCAAAACAATAAATGGTAAAAACTCGTGACCTTTTTGCGGATTTAATTTTCGATGTACAAATTTTTCGTTGTACTCTTTTATGTTGCGGCAACTCGCTTCCTTTAATAAATCATAACGTATATCCATTAAAGTGGCAAGCGCATTTAAGGTGTGTACTACTTTTTTTGTATCGGTGATGATGGGCTCTTCTTCTCCCGGAAGTTTTGCTAAAAAATGTTTTTCAATAACGCGATATAAACTCAATTCAACTTTTTTCGGATCAACCAAAACCAATTTTAATTGCGATGGATGTTTTTTATACAACAATGAAACAAGCAAGGTATTTATACCAACAGATTTACCTTGTCCTGTTGCGCCAGCCATTAATAAGTGCGGCATCGTAGCGAGATCAACAATAAAATTTTCGTTATCGATTTTTTTACCAATAGCAATTGGCAATGAAAAATTATTGTTTTGAAATTTTTCTGATGAAAGCAAAGTCTTCATGCTTACAACAGTTTTGCGCACATTCGGTACTTCAATACCAACCGTTCCTTTACCAGGAATGGGCGCAATAATGCGAATACCAAGCGCCGCTAAACTCAACGCAATATCATCTTCCAAATTTTTAATTCTGCTTATACGAACACCTGGCGCAGGAACAATTTCATACAATGTTACTGTTGGTCCAACCGTTGCACTGATGCGCTGAATTTGTATATCGTAATTTTTAAGTGTTGATATAATTTGATTTTTGTTGGCTTCTAATTCCGCAGGGTCATGCACAATTTTTTCGCTGCCATGTGCTTCTAACAAATCAATGGATGGATATTTATAATTGCTTAGATCGAGTGTTGGTTCATAATTTACAGTTGGCGATTTTAAGTTGGCTGCAGGCGCTTCACCTTTTACAATCGTTGGGTCAATAACAACCTTTTCGTCATCTTCAACAGCATCTTTTATTTCAAGTTGCATACTATCAACTGAATCTTTACCGGATTTTATTTTTAATGGTTCTTCAGCACCTAAGTCGAGTAATCCTTCTTTGTGATACACCATATCATCAATCATTGGTTGAAATCCCGGCTCTTTATCAATCACACTCAAATCATTTTCAGTATCCTTGCGCTCTTCAGGCATAATCACCACAACATTGCCATCATCTTTTTTCAATTTATTATTAACAACCAGCGGATCATCTTTAATAAACAATCTTGCACCATCCTCTTCGCGTTCTTCATTGGGTTTATAAAAACTTTTATCATATTCTTCAGTAAACGAATCTGTGTTTGATGATGAGATATTTGCAAGCTGAATTTTTTTAAATTTAAATTTCGGAATCTTAAATTCAGGATCAAAGCGCCAGATAACATAAACAACAACGGTTAGTACAAGCAAAGCACCGGTACCAATATTGCCAATTAAATTTACCAGCCAACCTTCCATTAAACTGCCTGCAGCGCCACCCCATGAAAACTGGCTATTGCGAAAGAAATATGCAAAGGCAATACTCAGCACAATTAGCCCTGCAATTAAATAGCGAAG
>DASZUY010000184.1:0-2856 GCA_035547495.1 Parafilimonas sp.
ATTATCAACACTCTTTCAGTCCCAATGGTATGTTTAATGCAAGTCCACCTTCCGCAGTTTCTTTGTATTTAAAGTTCATGTCTTTTGCAGTATCCCACATTGTTTTTATCACTTTATCTAAACTTACTCTTGCATAATCTGGTGCACTTTGCAAAGCAAGTTGTGACGCAGTGATTGCTTTAATTGCACCCATTGTGTTACGTTCAATGCAAGGCACCTGTACAAGACCTCCGATAGGATCGCATGTCATACCAAGATGATGTTCCATCGCAATTTCTGCAGCCATTAAAGCTTGGCGTTGTGTTCCCCCTAAACTTTCCGTTAATGCAGCCGCAGCCATTGATGAAGAAACACCAATCTCTGCCTGGCATCCGCCCATTGCTGCAGATATAGTTGCCTCTTTTTTAAATATGCTTCCAACCTCTGAAGCGGTTAAAAGAAAGCGAATGATCTTCTCATCATCAACATCGTCATAAAACGTAACGTAATATTGCAATACCGCAGGTATTACGCCGGCTGCACCATTGGTTGGCGCCGTAACAACTCTGCCGAACGAAGCATTTTCTTCATTTACTGCCAAAGCAAAACAACTTACCCAATCTAATATGTATTGAAAATGATTTCCGCCTTTACGTATCGCATCAACCCACGAAGGATAATCAGAATATGTTTGGTTGTTGATTAATTTTTTATTGAGATCATACGCTCTTCTTCGCACATGCAAACCACCCGGTAATTCGCCTTTGCTATGACAACCCCGATACATGCAATCGTGCATCGTTCGCCAAATGCGCAGCACACCTTTTTTTGTTTCTGATTCATTACGCCATGCTGCTTCATTCTCCATCACAACTTCATTAATGGCAAGACCTGTTTTCATACACCAATGCAACAGATCTTCTGAACTGTTTATTGGGAAAGGAAGATCAACAAAATCTTTACTTGTGTTTACTTCCCCTTCTTTAATTACAAAGCCACCGCCAACAGAATAATATGTTTCGCTTATTTGAATATTGTTTTCACAATCGGCTAAAAAACTTAAACCATTCGGATGAAAAGCCAATGTTTCATTAACAAGAAATTCAACTTGTACATTAATTTCCTTTTCATTATTCAGCAATAATTTTTTTTTGGATTGAATGCGTTCAATTTTTGAAGCAATGCTATTTACCTCAACCGTTTCCGGGTCTTCTGCACTTAATCCCATCAACACAGCAATATCAGTTCCATGACCTTTACCTGTTTTTGCCAATGAGCCATACAACAAAACGCTAACACTGTTTGTTTTTTGAATAAGATTTTTTTGTTTTAATGCTTCAATGAAGCGAAGCGCTGCACGCCATGGGCCTAACGTATGAGAGCTTGATGGGCCAACACCAATTTTAAACATATGAAAAACTGAAATGGCTTCGTGCGGCATACAATCAATGTAAAAATAATTTAAAAAATTTTACAACGTTTCCATTTTTCAAATAGTCATTTATGCGTAATAAGTTATTCAAACCTTTTAACATTTTACAAGTCTTTTATTTGCATAATCTTTGCCTAAGAGACGTTAACTATTAAAAATTTAAGGACAGTTATGAAAAAAATTTCATTAGTACTTCTTGCTGTGGTAAGCTCACTGATTTTATTAAGTTCATGTTTGAATAGTAATGGTACCACGCAGCCAACAACGGGTGCGTTTTTGTTGGCGCAAACATCTCCGGATGCACCCAATATTGGAGTAACCATTAATAATACATTGTTTGATACCTTACATTTTGGAAACTATACACCTTATGTGGGTGGCGTAAACGCCGGTACTTATTCTTTTGCAGTGGATAGCTTTGGTGTAGCAACACCTTCTAAACTAAAAAGTACTATAGTTATTGATGCGAATAAATATTATAGTTATTTTATTATTGATTCTTTTAAAAATTTAAAGGCAGCTTTTGTTAATGATGTGTTCCAGTTGCCTTCAAGTGATTCTGTTTATGTACGATTTTTTAATTTCTGCCCGAATGCAACACAACCTCTTAACTTAGTTAATACAGCAAATAGTAATTCGCTGGCTTCGAACAGAACATTTAATGATCAGGCATCCAATTCTCAGTTTATTTCTTTCCAGGAAATACCAGCGGGAGCCTACACACTTAATTTGGAAAATTCAGTTTCTGACAGTGTGCTTAAATCAAAAACCTTAACATTTGTTGGAGGTCATGTTTATACCTTGTTTGCAAAAGGAACGATTGGTAATTCAGATTCTACACGTTCCTTAGATATTGGTCAGTTAGAAAATTATCCGCAGCAATAAAAAGTTTTTTTAAAAGAAAACCGTCTTAATAATTGAGGCGGTTTTTTTATTTATGGCGCTTTGCAAAACATATAATAAATATGCGGTTGTAAGATGAAATACGATTACATAATTATTGGCGCAGGCATTAGCGGTACGTGGTTAAGTTATTATTTATTGAATGAAAAAAAATCTGTTCTTGTAATTGATGATAATGCAAATAACAGTGCGAGTAAAGTTGCCAGCGGTTTAATTAATCCAGTTACAGGAAGGAGAGTTGTTACAACATGGATGGCTGATGAGTTGTTGCCATTTGCATGGAAGGAATATAACGCACTTGGAAAAGCATTGGATATTGATTGCATTCATCAAAAAAATATTCTTGCATTTCCATCAGCGCCGGATTTGTTGCAGGCATTTGAAAAAAGAAAACAGCAAGGCAACGGATTTATTTACGAATCTCCTTTAAAAAAAGAAGCGCTCTTTGCTTACTTTAATTTTCCTTTCGATGTTATGCAAATTGCTCCCTGTTATTTGGTTGATTTAAACAAATTAACTGAAACATGGTGCCAGCATCTTAA
>DASZUY010000185.1:0-3817 GCA_035547495.1 Parafilimonas sp.
TGGGTTTGGTGCTTTTGTAGATATGAAAACCTCTGACATAAAACAAACTATAAACGATGCAGGACTTCAATGCCCAAGTTGTCATTTTGGTTTTGGTGAATTAACCGGTGATCTTGATGGTCGCATTCAGTGGTCGCATGATTTAGGCCTTACACAAATGATATGTTCAACATTTTGGTTACCGAAAAATGCAACGTTAGATGATTATTATTCCGCGGCTGATAAATTAAATGCGGCCGCAGAAAAAATAAAAGCAGCGGGCATGCAAACAGGTTTTCACAATCACGATTTTGAATTTGCAACATTGGATGGACAACTTATATACGATGCTTTAATGAAACGCTTTGATTCTGATCTTGTAAAAATGCAGTTTCAAACAGAAGTAATTAATCTTGGATATAGGGCTGCTGATTATTTTAAAAAATATCCGGGCAGGTTTATTTCATCGCATTTATCAGACTGGACGGCAGATAAAAAAGAAGTTACGATTGGTAAAGGCGTAATTGACTGGAAAGAATTTTTTGCGGCCGCAAAAACAGGCGGTGTAAAAAACTTTTTTGTAGAGATGGAATTAAATAATCTTAAAGACAGCGTTGCTTATATACACACGGTTTAAAATTTACATTACGACTCAAAAGCTAACAATCATAAGTAAACTAAATTTCATTCATTCATAAAAAAATTCGTTCTTTAAAACTTTTCAAATAGTATGAAAGTTTTAAAGTTTGGCGGCACATCGGTAGCCAATGCGGAAAACATAGGCAAGGTTGTAAATATTGTTATTAAAAATGATGAAGCGCAGATCGTAGTAGTAAGTGCGCTTGGAGGTGTTACTGATACATTAATTAAAGCCGGAACACTTGCAGAGCAAACCGATGAAACCTACAAGGAGATTTTGCAGCAGCTTGAAAAAAAGCATTTGGATGCTGCACGTGCATTGTTGCCTGTAACGCATCAAAGCAGTTGTTTGAGTATGATCAAGCAACAGTTTAATGAGCTGGAAGAAATTTGCAACAGCGTTTTTTATCTCAAAGAATTATCGTTGCGTACAAAAGATCGCATCGTAAGTTTTGGTGAGCTATTATCATCGAAAATTATTTCGGCTTTCATGCAATCAAAAAATATTGTGCATGATTGGCTCGATTCACGTCAACTAATAAAAACAAACAGCAACTATGGTTTTGCTGCTGTTGATTTTCGAAAGACCAATACGATCATTCACGATCACATTAAATCAACGAACAAAAAAATATTCATTGCTCCCGGTTTTATTGCAAGCGATGAACACGGCAACACAACAACATTAGGTCGCGGTGGCAGCGATTATACTGCAGCTATTTATGCAGCTGCTGTTAATGCATCTTCATTGGAAATATGGACAGATGTTAGCGGCATGATGACCGCTGATCCGCGATGGGTACCGAATGCAAAACCGATTACAGCAATATCATATTTAGAAGCGATGGAGTTATCGCATTTCGGTGCGAAAGTTGTTTATCCGCCAACTATTCAACCCGTGATGCAAAAAAATATTGCAACACTCATTAAAAATACTTTCGCTCCAAATGATCACGGAACGATTATCACAAGTGAATCACATCATCACGGCGACATTATTACCGGCATTTCAAGTATTAATGAAGTTGCGCTATTAAGTCTTGAAGGCAGCGGCATGATCGGCATTCCGGGTTTTTCAAAACGCTTGTTTGAAGCGCTGGCGAATGAAAAGATCAACGTGATTTTGATCACGCAAAGCTCATCTGAACATTCTATTTGCGTTGCGATAAATACCAGCAACGTTGTTAAAGCAAAACTCGCGGTTGATAAAGCTTTTGAAATTGAGATCGCACAAAAAAGAGTGGAGCCATTGATCATTGAAACCGAGCAATCTATCATTGCATTGGTGGGTGATAAAATGAAAAGTCACCCGGGCATTAGCGGAAAAATGTTTGATGCGTTGGGAAGAAATGGTATCAATGTTCGTGCAATTGCGCAAGGTTCATCTGAAAGAAATATTTCCGCCGTTATTGCAAGTGCCGATATAAAGAAAGCGGTGAATGTTTTGCATGAAGCTTTCTTCGAATCTGTTTACAAACAATTAAACGTGTTTATAATTGGTGTTGGAAATGTGGGAAGCAAGTTGTTGAACCAAATTAAACAGCAGCAAAAATTTTTAGAAGATCATTTGAATTTACAGATAAGAATTACCGGCATTGCGAACAGCAAAAAAATGTTGTTTGCCGATAATGGAAACGATATCGACTTAAACAATTGGAGAGAACAACTGCAACAAGGCGAGAATATGCAGTTGAAAAAATTTGTTGACATCATTATTCAAAAAAACTTACGCAATTCTGTTTTTGCAGATGTAACGGCAAATGAGTCCGTTGCTGAAGTGTATGAAAAATTATTATCGAAAGCGGTTTCGGTTGTTGCATGTAATAAGATCGCGGCTTCATCATCTTATAAACATTATTGCAACTTAAAATCTTTGGCGAAAGAGTACAGTGCGTTGTTCTTGTTCGAAACCAATGTAGGTGCAGGTTTGCCGGTGATCGGAACATTGAATGATTTAAGACGAAGCGGCGATACCGTAACAAAAATCCAGGCTGTTTTATCAGGCACATTAAATTTTGTTTTCAATAATTATAATGCAACTAAGCCATTTGCAGAAGTAGTAAAACAAGCACAGGATGAAGGTTACACAGAACCAGATCCACGTTTGGATTTAGGCGGAACAGATGTAATGCGTAAGATCTTAATTCTTGCACGGGAAGCCGGCGAAAAAATTGAAATGGATGACATCACGAACAATGGGTTTTTGCCTGCATCATGTTTTGACGGAAGTGTTGCAGATTTTTATAAAGAGATGCTGAAGCACGAAGCTCATTTCAAAAAATTATATGAAGAGGCAGCAGCGAAAAATTCCAAGCTAAAATTTGTTGCAGAGTATTCAAATGGTAAAGCCAATGTTGGCTTGCAACATATTCCAGGCGATTCAGATTTTTATCATTTATATGGAAAGGATAACATCGTTTTGTTTTACACAACACGTTACCCTGAACAACCATTAGTGGTGAAAGGCGCCGGCGCCGGCGCAGATGTTACAGCGAGTGGTGTATTTGCAGATATTATTCGTGTTGCAAGAGTGTAAGCCTCCCCAAACCCCTCCGGTGGAGGGGCTTATTAAGAACTTCATAAATGAACGAGTCAGTAAAAAAGAAACAGGTCACAAACTCTCCCCCTCCGGGGGAGCGGGTGGGGGCTTTAGCTCCCGCAACTGTTGCAAACCTTGTTTGCGGTTTTGATATTTTAGGTTTGTGTTTGAATGAACCGTGCGATGAACTAACCGTTGAAATAACAGATGAGCCCGGCGTGCACATCATCAACAAAGATGATTTTGATTTACCAACGCAAGCAGAGAAAAATGTAAGTGGTGCTGCATTGTTGGCATTATTGGAAGAAGCTAAAGATGTAAAAGGTTTCATCATTGCAAGCAAAAAAAATATTATGCCCGGCAGCGGTATTGGTTCAAGCGCTGCAAGTGCTGCGGGTGTTGTTGTTGCAGCGAATCATCTTTTAAATAATCGTTTTACAAAACAGGATTTAGTGCGCTTTGCTATGAATGGCGAAAAGGTTGCGTGTGGCGTTAAACATGCCGATAATATTGCACCTTGTATTTACGGCGGCGTTACGTTGATACGTTCTGTTTTTCCGTTAGACATCATCAGTATTGAAGCACCTGAATTGCATGTAACTGTTGTGCATCCGCAAATTGAAGTTAAGACATCTGATGCGCGACAAATTTTAAAACAAC
>DASZUY010000186.1:0-14251 GCA_035547495.1 Parafilimonas sp.
GCTGATCGTACTGAATCGTGTTCGCATCAAGCTTTATATCTTTATAAACAGTGTTTGCTTTACCGTAAAGCACAAACTGTTTGGTGGGAATAATCAATACGCCACTGTCTGCAGCGGTATATTTTACAGGCGCATCAATAGAATCTTTAGAAAATAATAATGTATCTACACTATTTTTTTTTATTGTGTCGTTAATAGAGGTATCGGCTGCATTCTTCAATAAACTATCTGCTTGCTTTAACGTATCGGCAATAATTTTTTTTGAAGAATTGGTATCTATTTTTTTTACAGGAACGGTGTCAGCTACAACTGTTAATGATTGCTGAAATTTTATTTTCAACTTACTGTTAGCAAGTAAGGGCAGCGTTATAAAGGTTGCAACACAAAAAAAAATTGTTATAGGTTTTATATTTGCACAAACTTTATTCAGGATAAACATATCGTAGCTGAAACAAAAATATAGTTTAATAACATAAAAGATTTGTAAAGGAAAGTTTTTAACGAAGTAAATCATGCTAAAAAAATTCATCTTCTTTTTTTGTTGTACCGCTTTAATAACTTTCTTCACGTCATTTAAAGTTGAGCGATCAGTTTCAACCACCACTGTTGGTTCACTTAAACAAAGTAAACTTAGAACGATTGTTATTGATGCCGGACATGGCGGAAAAGATTTTGGTGCAGCCGGCAAATATTCTTACGAGAAAAATGTAGCGCTTGCAATTGCTTTAAAACTGCAAACAACATTACAGCAGGCGATGCCTGATGTAAATATCGTAATGACGAGAACGACCGATGTATTTCAAAAGCCACAAGAAAAAGCAAACATTGCAAATAATGCGAAAGGCGATCTTTTTATATGTATTCACTGCAATTCTGTTCCTAAAGTAAGACATAGCGAGGTTACCGGTTACACAACAAAAACTTATTATACGGGTAAGGGTAAAAAAAGAAAAAAACATACGAAAAAAGTTCCTACTTATAATGTATGGTACACACAAAATCCGATAACCGGTACAGAAACATATATATGGGCAGCGCATAAAAGCGAGGATAAAGAACTTGCCATGCGTGAAAATGAATCTTTATATATGGATAGCACCATGCTGCAGCAGGTTGGTGACTTTGATCCTGAGTCTCCTGAGAAAAGAATTTTGTATTCTTTAAAAACGCAACAGTATTTTAACCGTAGCGCAAACCTTGCATTGGATGTGGAGAACGAGTTAGACAAAGTAGGCCGTGTTGTAAATGGTGCAAGGCAACGGCAGGTTGGCATTTGGGTTTTACAGGCAACGGCAATGCCAAGCATTTTGGTTGAAACGGGCTACATTTCCACACCTTCTGATGAAGATTATTTAAACAGTGTAGAAGGTCAAAAAGAAATTTGCGATTGTATTACACGCGCAGTTCAACATTACAAAACTTCGCTTGAAACAAATTCTTTCCCTAATATTTCTGATAGCGGTCAATAGTTTTTATTTGATTTGCCCGATAATTTTTAAACTTTAGTTTTGTTGCTTATTTTGGTTGGCATGATTGTATTAGTGTTATTGCATAATATGAGAACTAAGCTTTACAAAATTGTAAAATGAAAATTTCAAACGAAACTAAAATTGGGGCTTTAACTGTTATTGCAGTTGTTTTTTTAATTCTTGGATTTAATTTTCTTAAAGGCAAAAGCGTTTTAAAAACCGGATTCTTTTTATATGCTAAGTATACAGACCTGAAAAAACTTTCTGCATCAAACCCTGTGTTTGCAAATGGTTATCAAATCGGAACTGTTTACAGCACTACTACACAAGATCCTTCATTAAAAGTATTGGTGGTTGAAATAAAATTGAGCCAGGATTTTAATATTCCTGAAAACTCTGTGGCAAGTATTGAAACCAACCCCCTGGGTTCACCCGCACTCGATATACAATTAGGAAACAGCACGCACTTTTTAAAAACAGGTGATACAATGAGAAGTGCTGAGAATGCTGGTTTGCTTGGCTCTATATCAAACAAAATTGGCCCGCTTTCAGATCAAATAACTTCAACGCTTATAACACTTGATTCTCTTATGAGAAATTTTAATACACTGCTTGATACAACTACAAAAGGAAATATTCGCGGCGTAATTTCTAATCTCGATAAAGTTAGTGCAAGCGTTGCGCGTTCTTCAGTTTCATTAGAAAGATTGCTTGATGTACAAACAGGTGCTCTGTCAAAAACACTAAACAATGTAAATGATATTACCGGCAATATTGCACGCAATAACGGTAAGATTGATAGTTCGCTTACTTATTTGCAAACAACCACCCGCAATTTATCACAGGCAGATATTGATGGGCTGGTAAATAAGTTTAAAGAAAGTGCAGACACATTATCCAACATCATTAACAGTGTCAATTCGTCTAACGGTTCACTTGGCGCTTTGTTAAACGATAAATCATTATACAATAATCTTAACAACGTTACCCGCAGTCTTAATGTTTTGATTGATGACCTTCGTGCACATCCGAAGCGGTATGTAAATATTTCCATCTTTGGCGGAAAAGACAAAGACAATTACTTAACAGCGCCGTTGCCGGTTGATTCATCAACAAAAAAACCATGAGGTTTATCAATGCAATAATTGTTTGTTTAACTTCTTGCTTTTTATTTTTTGCGTTTTCAGTTCATGCGCAGCAACTCGCAGATACTTCAACAAAAAGAAAAATAAACATATTAAATGCAGAGCGGCTTAATTATCAAAAAAAAGATTCTTCAGAGTTTCAATCAGCGGTTGGCAAAGTAATTATTAAGCAAGATTCAACTTTATTTTATTGCGATAGTGTAGTGCTGAATAAAACTACCAATGTGCTGGAAGCATTTAATCACGTGCATATAAATGATAACGACAGTGTAAACACTTATTCTGATTATCTGCGTTACTTGGGCAACGATAAAAAAGCTTATCTCAAAGGCAATGTAAAACTCACAGATGGCAAAGGTGTATTAACTACTCCTGATCTTGATTATGATTTAAATACGCACATCGGCATTTATACAAAAACAGGAAAAGTTGTTACCGATAGTTCTGTGCTTACCAGCCAGGAAGGTTATTATTATGGAGAAACAAGAGATGTTTATTTTAAAAAGAATGTTGTGCTGGTAAATCCAAGCTATAATGTAACGGCTGATACGTTGCTATACAATACGTATACAAATGTTGCAACATTTACAGTTCCTACTGTAATTAAAGCGCCTAACAAAAAAAGAATTCTTACTTCCGGCGGTTATTATGATATGAAAAATAAAGTTGCATATTTTAATAAACGGCCGCATATAGAAGATAGTACAACCATACTTGATGCTAACGAAGTGATTTCGGTTGATTCAACACAACAAAGTGAAGCAAGCGGCAATGTAGTTTACAAAGACACCGCGCAAGGTGTTACAATATTTTCAAACAACTTAAAGAGCAATGGTAAACTGTCTTCTGTGCTTGCAACGCAACAACCAATTATGGTGATAAAGCAAGACCAGGATTCGATATACATGGCTGCTGATACTTTTTTCTCTGCAAGACTTTCAAGTCTTCGCAAGTATCGCAATGTTCCTGTTATTCTTGATTCACTGCCACTAAATGATTCAATACGTTTGAACGATTCTGCAACAGCAAAGAATGATAGCGCCAAGGATCGCTATTTCGAAGCTTATTACCACGTAAAAATTTATTCTGATTCATTGCAGGCCGTAGGCGATAGTTTGTTTTATTCTTCAGAAGATTCTGCTTTTCGCTTATTTAAAAATCCAGTTGTATGGAGTCGTGAAAGCCAGGTAACCGGCGATACGATTTATCTTTTCACACAAAACAAAAAACCAAAACGCATGTATGCTTATGAAAATGCTTTAAGCATTCAGCAGGTTGGTCCAAATTATTATAACCAGGTTAAAGGACGAACATTGAATGCATATTTTGTAAATGGTGACATAGATCATGTGCGTACGCAGGGTAATGCGGAAAGTATTTATTACGGGCAGGATGATAGCAGCAAATTCATCGGCGTGAACCGCGCAACTGCAGATGTAATAGATATGTATTTTGTAAACCGGGAAGCGCAGCGTGTTGTGTTTAGAAATAATTTAGAAGGCACAACCTATCCAATGCGGCAAATGAACCCGGATGATATGCGTTTGCGTGGCTTTGACTGGCTCGATGATCGTCGTCCAAAAACAAAATATGATTTGTTTGGAAATTGATGTTGCTTCAAATTTGCGCATCGCTAATTAAAAAATTAATTGCCATGTATAACTTACTTAAAGGAAAAAAAGGAATCATTTTCGGCGCATTAAATGAACAAAGCATTGCATGGAAAACTGCAAAAGCTTGCTTCAACGAAGGTGCTGAATTGGTATTAACCAATGCACCAATTGCGTTGCGCATGGGTGAAATAAATCAACTTTCAAAAGAATGTAATAATGCGCCCGTTATTCCTGCCGATGTGGTGAACATGGATGATCTGAAAAAATTGTTTGAAGAAAGTATGAAACATTTTGGTGGCGGAATTGATTTTATTCTTCACTCAATTGGAATGAGTTTAAATATGCGTAAAGGAAAATCGTACACCGAGATCGATTATAATTTCAATCAAAAAACTTTAGATATTTCTGCAACAAGTTTGCATCGTGTTTTGCGCACTGCATGGGATTTAGATGCACTAAATGAAAGCGCAAGCGTTATTGCTTTAACATACATCGCAGCGCAGCGTGTTTTTCCTGATTATAATGAGATGGCTGACGCAAAATCTTTATTGGAAAGTATTACACGCAGCTTTGGCTATTATTATGGTACAAGAAAAAAAGTAAGGGTTAACACTATTTCTCAATCACCAACAAGAACAACAGCAGGCAGTGGTGTAAAAGGTTTTGACGGGTTTATAAATTTTGCTGAAAAGATGAGCCCGTTAGGAAATGCAAGTGCTGAAGATTGCGCTAATTATTGTGTGCTGATGTTTAGTGATTATGCAAAAATGGTAACAATGCAAAACCTTTTTCACGATGGTGGTTACAGCAACACCGGCGTTACACAACAGGTAATAGAGCAGATGGAAAAATAAATGGAACTTTTCCAGTTAGGCAATTTCACTTTGCAACAAAGGGTTTTTTACGTTACTGCGTTGTTCATTATAATTTTTTGCAGCAGCAATAAAATGAACAAATAACGGTGCCGGGCTTTCAACGGTACTTTTTAATTCAGGATGATATTGTACACCAATAAAGAATGGATGATTTTTAACTTCCATAATTTCAGCTAAGCCACTATCGGGATTTATACCACTTGCAATCATTCCGTTCGTTTCAAATTGTTCGAGATATTTATTGTTAAACTCAAAACGATGGCGATGTCTTTCACTGATCAATGTTTTACCATAAACCTGGTAAGCCAAAGTGCCTTGCTTTATTTCACAAGGATAAGCGCCTAAACGCATTGTGCCACCTTTTAAAGTAATTTTTTTCTGTTCTTCCATCATGTCAATAACAGGATCGGAAGTTTCCGCATCCATTTCTGTTGAATGCGCTTTTTCAATGCCTAAAACATTACGTGCAAATTCAATGGCTGCCATTTGCATTCCTAAACAAATTCCAAAGAATGGCAAATTATTTTCGCGTGCATATTGCACCGCAACAATTTTTCCTTCAATACCGCGCGTGCCAAAACCAGGCGCAACCAACAAACCATCAAGCCCTTCTAATTTTTCTTTTACATTATGTTTATTAATGCCTTCGCTGTGCACATCAACCACCTGCACTTTTACTTCATTTATTGCACCGGCATGTATAAAGCTTTCAAGAATTGATTTGTAAGCATCCTGCAACTCCATGTATTTTCCAATCAAGCCAATGCTTACTTTGCTTTTTGGATATTTAAGTTTATCGAGAAAACTTTTCCATTCTCTTAAATCAGCTTCGGGAACGAGTGTTGTATTTAATTTTCTCAAACAAATAATATCAAGTTTTTCACGCAGCATTGCCAACGGCACTTCATAAATGGTTGATGCGTCCATCGCTTCAATCACCGCTTCTACTTTTACATTACAGAACAAAGCAATTTTTCTTTTGATATCGTTGCTTAAAGATTCTTCTGTTCTGCAAACAATAATATCAGGATGAACACCCGTTTCACTCAGCATTTTTACGCTGTGTTGCGTTGGTTTGGTTTTTAATTCTTTTGCTGCACGCAAATATGGAATTAAAGTAAGATGCACCACGCATACATCGCCTTCGGGCAATTCCCATTGCAACTGGCGAACTGCTTCAATAAACGGAAGGCTTTCAATATCGCCAACTGTTCCACCGATTTCTGTTAACACAATATCATAATTGCCATCGTTGCCCAATAACAACATGCGGCGTTTTATTTCATCAGTGATGTGCGGCACAACCTGCACGGTCTTTCCTAAAAAATCGCCTGCGCGTTCTTTATTAATTACGGTTTGATAAATTCTTCCTGTTGTTACATTGTTCGCCTGAGATGTATATATATTAAGGAAGCGTTCGTAGTGACCAAGATCGAGATCGGTTTCAGCGCCATCTTCGGTTACATAACATTCACCATGTTCATACGGATTTAAAGTTCCCGGATCGACATTTATATATGGATCGAATTTTTGAATTGTTACCCTGAAACCTCTTGCCTGCAACAATTTTGCAAGCGATGCGGCAATAATGCCTTTACCTAAACTGCTTGTTACGCCACCGGTAACAAAAATATATTTTGCCATATATATGGTTTTAAATTTCTTTTTGTGCTATTATCTAAAAAATTAAAAAAGAAAACCTGCACAGCGTACTGTGTTTTGTTTTCATTCTGTCTTGATTTAGATGATTGCCTTTGACCGGCGAGATGAAAAATTCTCAGTGGTCATGCAAAGCTAAAAGATATTTTTTGCCTGTCGAAATTTCGTTGCAATATCCACCATGAAAGTGGAAAATTTTTTATTCTTTTTATGAAATGCCAATTATTCAATGTTAATAACTTATTTAGTTATAATCAGGCATTCCATCTGGCAATTAAAAAACCAACTTTGTTCAGCTGAAAATGCGAACAAGCGTTTTGCTTTATTACCTTTGCAACCCAATATTTTTTTCACCATAAAATATATAGAATGAAAATTACTGTTGTAGGTGCCGGTGCTGTTGGAGCAACTTGTGCCGATAACATTGTGCGCAAAGAGCTGGCGCATGAAGTTGTTTTGCTTGATATTAAAGAAGGTTTGTCTGAAGGTAAAGCGCAGGATATGATGCAAACTGCCGCATTACTTGGTTTTGATACGCGTATTACAGGTAGTACAAATGATTATTCAAAAACTGCAGGCAGCGATGTTGTGGTTATTACATCTGGCTTGCCGCGTAAACCGGGAATGACGAGAGAAGAATTGATCGGCACCAATGCAGGAATTGTAAAAGGTGTTGTTGAAAATATTTTGAAACATTCACCGGATGCTATAATTATTATCATCAGTAACCCGATGGATACGATGACGTATCTCGCATTAACATCAAGTAAATTACCGAAGAACAGGATTATTGGAATGGGCGGCGCATTGGATAGTGCACGGTTCAGGTACCAGTTAAGTCAGCATCTTGGTTGCAGCCCAGCTGATTTAAATGCAATTGTTGTAGGTGGTCACGGCGATACTACGATGATTCCTTTAATCAGCAAGGCAACATGGAATAGCGTTCCTGTAACAAAATTTTTAAGCAAAGAGCAACAAGATAAAATTGTAAATGATACAATGGTTGGTGGCGCAACGCTTACAAAATTAATCGGCACTTCTGCATGGTATGCGCCAGGCGCTGCCGGCGCAGCTTTGGTAGAAGCGATTGTGCGTGATGAGAAAAAATTGTTTACATGCTGCGTTTATTTGGATGGTGAATTTGGACAAAAAGATATTTGTATGGGTGTGCCTGTAGTTATTGGCAAAAACGGTTGGGAAAAAATTGTTGAAGTTGATTTGAATGAAGACGAAAAAGCAGCTTTTGCAAAAAGCGCAGATGCTGTTAGAAATATGAATGATGTGTTGAAGACGTTATAAAAATTAATCTCCGGAGAATTCAAACTCTCCGGAGATTTTATTTAAGCCTGATTATACTGCAGGCAAAACCAATTATAACTAAAACTAAGCTCTGAATTCTTCGCAAATTACCCTCTTAATTGTCGTTTTATACACCGCTTGATTTTTTGCACTCAGAATACTTTTGCAGGCGGGCAATAGTTAATTAATAATAAAAAAATGTTATGGAAACTTTGGCTACTAATAAAGTTTCCTTAGTTTTGCGGCTCTTTTTTTAGAAGTATGAATGTGAAGGAGCGAATTCAGCAGAAAGCTGAGGAATTATTCAGGCATTACGGTATACGCAGTGTAACAATGGATGAAATTGCCGGCCAGCTCGGCATTTCAAAAAAAACCATTTACCAGTTTTATTCTGATAAAGATGCATTGGTAAAAGACATTTTTAAATCCATTACAGATCAGAATAAAGAAAAATGCATGCTAATAAAAACAAAATCTGAAAATGCAATTCACGAGCAGTATCTTGCAAGTGATGCAGCTCAGCAGGTTTTCACGAGCATGAACTCTTCCGTACTCTTTGATCTCAACCGATTCCACCCTAATGTATTTGCAGATTTCGAAAAACATAAAAAGCAATTTCTTTTTAAAACGATAAAGGATAATATTATTCGTGGTATTAAAGAAGGCTTATTCAGAAAAGATATTGATGTAGATGTTGTAACCTGGTTACAACTTGAAATGATCTCAGGCTTTTTTCGTAACGATGAAATTGCAAATGGAAAAACAAGTGCTGCACATGTTGAAAAAGAAATGAAAGACTTTTTTCTTCATGGATTGTGCACTAAAAAAGGTTTAAGCTTTATTTCAAAATATAAACACCAACGCCAAAAAAAACTGGTATGAGTTTACTAAAATTTAAGTGGCTTATCGTTTTGGTTTTGATTTCTTCTGCGGCAATCTCGCAGAATAATAATATTCACATGTTTTCCGTAAAGGATTGTGTTGACTATGCCTTAAAAAATAATGTGCAGGTAAAAAATGCATTGCTCGATGTTGAAATTCAAAAACAAGATAACCGCGTTACCACAGCAAGAGCTTTGCCTTCTGTTAATGGTGCAGGCAGTTTTACTGATAATCTTTTAATTCAAACGCAGCTTCTGCCGGGCGAGTTTTTTGGTCAGCCTGCGGGCACATATGTACCTGTAAAATTTGGTACGCAATACTACGCATCAGGTTCTGTAACGCTGCAGCAAACATTGTTTGACGGGCAGGTATTTGTTGGCTTGCAGGCAAGAAGAACTTCTATTGATTACCGGCAGAAAGCTGCGGCATTAACGCAGGATGTTATAAGAGCAAATATTTATAAAATTTATTATCAACTTGTAGTAAGCAAAACACAAATTGAGCAGATTGATGCAAACATTGCACGTGCCCAGGATCTGTTGCATGTTAATACTGAGCTTAATAAAAATGGCTTCGCTGAAAAGTTGGAAGTAAACAGAAGTGACGTACAGCTTGCCAACCTGCAAACAGAAAAATTAAATGCCTTAACCAATATCACAAACGGGTATTACGGGTTGAAATTTTTAATGGGCATGCCCGAAAAAGATTCGCTTGTATTGACTGATACAGTGACGGAAGATCAGCTTAAGCAAGGCTTGTTAAACGAAGGCGTGTATGATTACAATAACAGGAACGATTATCTTTTTTACAAGTCTTTAAACCAACTGAACGAGTATAATGTGAAGAGATATAAATTAAATTATTTTCCAACGCTCAGCCTTACCGGTAACTATGCACGTGTTGGGCAGGGAAATCAATTTAATGTTTTCGGTCATGGCCAATGGTTTAATTCAGCGTATGTGGGATTAAATTTATCGGTCCCAATATTTAATGGCTTTCAAAAAAATGCAAGCCTGCAAGAAGCCAAGCTCCAACTCGAGCAATCTGAAAACACACTTAATAATATAAAAGATTCAATTGATAATTCGGTTTTAAAAGCAATGAATAATTATCATGCTGCAATTGCAACGCTGGATTATCAAAAGAAAAATGTTACGCTGGCAGAAGACGTATACAATCAAACACAAAAAAAATACGAATCAGGTTTGGGTTCTACACTTGATATAACAAATGCACAGGCAGATTTACGTGTAGCGCAAAGCAATTACATAGGCGCTATGTACGATGCTGTTATTGCACAAATTGATTACCTGTATGCAACGGGTCAACTTAAATAAGAACTATTTTTTATGAGTAAAGCAAAAATTATTTTCTTTTCATTATCGTTAATACTTGCATCGTGCGGTGCAAAGAAAAACACCGGCAGCAATGATCTCGCTGCTAAAAAAGCAAAGCTTGAACAACTTAAAAAGCAACAAGATGATCTTACTAAACAGATCGCCGATCTGCAGGCAGAGATCATCAAACAAGATCCATCAGCTAACCCTGAGAAAGCGAAACTGGTTGCTGTGCAAACATTAGGCACAACTGATTTTAATCATTACATAAACCTGCAGGGAACTGTTGATGCAAAAAACATTGCTTATGCTATGCCACGCGGACAAGGTGGTCAGGTGGAAGCTGTTTATGTAACGCAAGGGCAGCATGTGAACAAAGGACAACTGTTGTTAAAGCTGAATAGTTCCATAGCGCAGCAGACCGTCGACCAGGCGCAAACGCAGGTGAATTATTATAAAGATCTTTATAATCGTCGCAGTAATTTGTATAAAGAAAATATAGGAACCGAAGTTGATCTTACTACTGCAAAAACAAATTATGAGAATGCACTACATACACTTGACCAGGCAAAACAGCAATTAGATTTTTCAAATGTGTATGCTGAAATGAGTGGCGTTGCAGACCAGGTTACGGTGCATGTTGGCGAGCAATTTCCATCAACTGGCGTGATACGGATTGTGAACACATCTAACTTAAAAGTTACAGCACAAGTACCCGATAATTATTTGGATAAAGTGAAAGTGGGAAGCACGGTAAAACTAATATTCCCCGATATCAACGATTCACTCGTTTCGAAAATTAGTTTGGTGGGAAGTGTTATCGATCCAAACAACAGAACATTTCAAATTGAAGCGCCACTTCCATCCAATGGATTGTTCAAACCAAACCAATTGGCTTTTGTGCGCATAAAGGATTACGCTGCTGAAAACACAATCACCGTTCCCGTAAATACTTTGCAAACAGATGAGCAGGGAAAGTATGTGCTGGTGGCTTCAACAGAAAACGGAAAAATGATTGCACGCAAAAAGCATGTTGAAGTTGGTGAAATGTATAACGACCAAATTCAAATTAAGAGCGGTCTTTCTGCAGGTGATATGTTGATCACCGATGGCTATCAGAATTTATACGATGGCCAGTTAATTACAACTTCTGCAAGCTGATGAACACTGCGTTTTCGTTCATCAAAAAAATAAACTGAATTTATGAGCCTTATAAACGATATAAAAAATTTTAAACAGTTTAGGCCAACAAGCTGGGCGGTAACAAATAAAACAGCCGTTTATCTTATCATCATATTTGTTACCATTTGGGGCGCATCAAAATTTATTACAACGCCTAAAGAACAGTTTCCGGATATTGTTATACCAACAATTTACATTCAAACAATCTACGTTGGTAATTCACCCAAAGACATTGAGAACCTTGTTACCAAACCCATCGAAAAACAAATTAAAGCAATCACCGGTGCTAAGATCAACAAAATAACAAGCACATCACAACAAGATTATTCTGCTATTGTAATTGAGTTTGATACAAAAGTTGAAACAGATGTTGCGCTGCAAAAAGTAAAAGATGCCATTGATAAATCGAAACAGGATTTACCAACCGATCTTACACAACAACCAACTGCACTTGAAGTAAGTTTTTCTGATCAGCCCATCATGTATGTAAACATTAGCGGTAATTACGATCTGCAGCGTTTAAAAAAATATGCAGATGATGCGCAGGATGAATTGGAAAATTTGCCGCAGTTAAATCGTGTAGATATTGTTGGTGCGCCGGAAAGAGAATTTCAAATTAATGTTGATCGTCCGCGCATGGAAGCGGCAGGCGTAACCTTCGATCAAATTAATAATGCGGTTGCTGCAGAGAACCATGATATCACCGGCGGCTTGCTGCAGGTAGGTGATATGAAACGCACGTTACAGGTGCGTGGTCAGTTTAAAACTGCATACGATATTCAGCAGGTTGTTGTAACAAACACATACGGCAACCCGGTGTATTTAAAAGATATCGCCACCATAAAAGATACTTTAAAAACAAGCGAAAGTTATGCGCGGCTCGATGGAAAAAATGTAATCACATTAAATATCATCAAACGTTCGGGCGAAAACTTAATTGAAACTTCTGATGCAGTTAAAGCTGCGGTTGCAAACTTGCAGGCAACAGAATTTCCAAAAGATTTAAACATCGTAATTACCGGCGATCAAAGTAAAGCAACAAGAAATTCTTTCAACGATCTTGTAAACTCCATCGTAATCGGGTTTGTATTGGTGTTGATCATCCTCATGTTTTTCATGGGTGTTGTAAATGCATTCTTCGTTGCATTGTCTGTGCCGTTAAGTATGTTCGTTGCGTTTGTGTTTTTGCCGGCGGCGAATTTAATTATTGGCGGAACAGTTACATTAAACTTCATCGTACTCTTTGCATTGTTATTTGGTTTGGGAATTATTGTTGATGATGCCATCGTGGTTATAGAAAACACGCACAGAATATTCACCCAAAGCAAAGGCAAACTCGATTCTACTATCTCTGCAAAAATGGCTGCAGGCGAAGTGTTTGTGCCTGTACTTGCAGGAACATTAACAACGTTAGCACCATTCTTTCCGCTGTTATTTTGGCCCGGCATTATTGGTAAGTTCATGATCTATTTACCTGCGATGCTCATCTTCACATTAACCGCTTCATTAATTGTTGCGTTCTTAATGAACCCTGTTTTTGCTGTTGATTTCATGAATCATGAAGAAGCAGGCGTAAAAAGAAAATCAGATGTATTCAGAAAAAGAATTTTCTGGATCATGGTTGCCTTTGGTGTTTTGTTCGATTTAATCGGCATGGCAAACCAGGCAAACGTTGCGCCTGTTACTGCAACAGCCGGCAGCGCTTCAGCAGATGTTAATTATTATTTTTTCATCGGCAACATTTTATTGTTTTTCGGTTTGATGATGATCTTATACGCTTACTTCTTCAACGGTCTTATACATCGTTTTCAAAATCGTGTGTTGCCATGGATAATGAATCATTACGAAAACTTGTTACGATGGGCGTTGAAAGGTAGAACACCCGTTGGTTTGTTGTTAGGCACCGTTGCGTTATTAATAGTTGCGTTATTTATTTTTATAGCGAATGTTTCTTCAGGTCGTGTGCAGGTTGAATTTTTTCCATCAGGTCAGCCAAACCAAATCTATGTGTATTTAAAGTTGCCTGTGGGAACCAGTGTTCAATACACAGATTCGGTAACAAAAACACTTGAAACAAAAGTGTATCATGTGCTGGGCATGGATAATGGAAAGAAAAATCCTGTGGTTGAAAGTGTGATCACGAACGTTGCCATCGGTGCAAACGATCCAACCAGCGGTGACCAGAGCACGCACCCGGAAAGAGGAAGAATACAAGTTTCCTTTGTTGAATATTCAGAAAGAAATGGTCAATCAACAAGTCCATACCTTGATTCCATCCGCCAGGAATTAAAAGGAATTCCCGGTGCACAGATAAGTGTTGATAAAGAAAATAACGGACCGCCAACCGATCCTCCTGTAAACATTGAAGTGGCAAGCGACAATTTTGATGATCTTACAAAAACAGCATCAGCATTAAAAAATTATCTTGATTCATTGCAGGTGCCGGGTGTTGAAGAATTAAAGATGGATGTTGATCTAACCAATCCCGAAATAACGCTTAGCATCAATCGTGAAAAAGCAAACCTGGAAGGTGTAAGTACATACCAGATAGGTAATGAAATTAGAACGGCTGTTTTTGGAAGAGAAGTTTCAAAAATAAAAGAAGGCAAAGACGAATATAAAATTCAGTTACGCGATGCAGACATGGATACAGCAAAGCTTACTGATTTGCTGAACATGAACATCACTTTCCGCGGTGCAACAGGCAAAGTAAAAACGCTGCCTATAAGTTCTTTGGTTGATGTTGATTTTACCAACACGCTGGGCAGTGTAAAGCGTAAACATTATAAA
>DASZUY010000187.1:0-3948 GCA_035547495.1 Parafilimonas sp.
TGATTACCTGAAAACAAAACAACCCTGGGTTGCAGATTGGGGAAGCACCGGTCCGCTCAATTATGTTTTGCTGCAACAAGGCACTAACATAAATACGTTCAACAATAACGTAAAAAACATCATTCATAAAAATTATGATGACACAAGCCGCAAGGTTACTGCTATAAAATTTTCTGATATTTATCTTCATAACAATTATAACGGCGACGCACAAAGTGGCGCAAGAATAGAATATGTAAAACTGTTTACTGCTCTTGCCTTGTTTATTCTTGTTATTGCATGTATCAATTTCATGAACCTTTCTACAGCAAAAGCTTCACGCAGGTTTAAAGAAGTGGGTATTAAAAAAGTTGTTGGTGCCGAAAGAAAGCAATTAATATTTCAGTTTCTGTCAGAATCAATTTTACTCACTGTTTTTGCAATGGTATTTGCAATTATGATTGCAATATTATTGTTGCCTGCGTTTAATCAAATAACCGGTAAAAATATTTCATTGCATTTTACATGGCAGATGATTACTGCTGTTATTTGTATTGCGTTAATCACAGGGTTTATTGCGGGTAGTTATCCTGCATTATATCTTTCTAAATTCAACCCGCTTTCTATTTTAAAAGGCAACCTGAATACATCAACTGCGGAATTACTTTCAAGAAAAGGGTTGGTTGTTTTCCAGTTCACGTTATCAACTATTTTAATTATTGCTGTGTTCATTATTTATCAGCAAATACAATTCATACAAAATGCAGATCCGGGTTATAATAAAAATAATATTTTAAGAATTACATCTGAAGGAAACATCGCAGCAAAGCAGGATGTATTCATTTCAGAATTGAAAAAAATTCCCGGTGTAAAGAATGCAAGCGCATCAGATCATCGCTTGGTCGGTCACAACTTTGCATCCGGTGGTTTGGAGTGGCCCGGAGAAGAGCCAAATGAAGGTTTTATGTTTGAAAAATTTGGTGTTCAATATGGCTTTATTGAAACAATGGGAATGCATATAAAAGAAGGAAGAAGTTTTTCAAAAGACTATAGCTCAGATTCATCAAACATTATTATTAATGAGGCAACCGCAAAGGCGATGCATTTGAAAAATCCTGTTGGTACAACTGTTAAGTATTTTGGACATGATGCACAAATTATTGGTGTTGTAAAAGATTTTCATTTTGAATCGATGCATGAAGCAATAAAACCTTCTGTAATAGATATTGTTCCGCATTGCAAAACTATTGTTGCCAGCATTCAAGGTAATAATCAAAAGGCAACAATTAATGCGATACAACATTTGTATGAAAGCTTTAATCCGGGCTTTCCGTTTACTTTTAATTTTTTAGATGAAGCATATCAGCAGCAATATGAAAGTGAAACAAGAGTGTCAGTGTTGTCAAAATATTTTGCAGGTTTAGCAATTATTATTTCATGTCTTGGATTGTTTGGATTAGCTGCATTCACCGCGCAAAAAAGAAGAAAAGAAATTGGTATAAGAAAAGTGGTTGGTGCATCTGTAAGCAGTATTACAACTATGCTTTCAAAAGACTTTTTAAAACTTATATTTTTCTCATTGCTTATTGCATTTCCGGTTTCATGGTGGCTGATGAATAACTGGCTGCAAAGCTTTGCTTACAGGATAAATATAACGCCATGGATTTTTATTGTGACAGGATTTTTGGTAATTATAATCACATTATTAACTATAAGTTTTCAATCAATAAAAGCAGCCATTGCAAACCCTGTGAAGTCACTCCGCACGGAGTGACGGAATCCCGATATGGTTCGGGATGAAGAGTTTGAGAACGGAATGAAAAACGTGAGATAGCTAGCAAAATGTGAAGACAACATACTGCCTGTAAGCGTATCAGATTTAAACATTAAATTGTTCGTTTACGAACACTTTTTGTTGTTCATTTTTATGAAACCCTTTGCCAGTAAGGATTTCAGGCTTGGCATACACGTTGGTGAATATAAATGTTACGTGTGCCTTATCGTCATTTTCACTTACAAAAACCAAGGTCTATGCTTAAAAGCTTTTTTAAAACCACACTGCGTAATCTTTGGAAAAATAAAGGTTACAGCTTCCTCAATATTTTCGGTTTAGCCATTGGCATTGCATCTGCTGCATTAATTTTTTTATGGGTTGAAGATGAAGCAACCTTCAATCACAATTTTGCAGAGCGTGATTATTTATATCATGTAATGCAAAATGAAAAAAGTGATGCAGGCATTTCTACAAACGGGTCAACACCAGGACCGTTAGCTGCAGCATTAAAAGCAGATATTCCCGGCATCGTTAACAGCGGTCGCTTAAGTTGGGATATGGATGAACTGGCAGTTGTTGGTGATAAAACAATCAAAGAAAGCGGCATGTATGCAGATCCTTCCATCCTTTCGATGTACACGCTTCCTTTTATTTATGGTGATGCGAAAACTGCTTTAAATAATCCTGATGATGTTGTTATCAGTGAATCGATGGCGTATAAATTTTTCGGCAATAAAAATCCTGTTGGCAAAGTAATAAAGATGAATGCCAAAGGCGCTTACAGTGTTGATGGTTTGTATAAAGTAACAGGCGTATTTAAAGATCTGCCGCCGAATTCTAACTATCAATTTGAATGGCTTTCACCGTATACAACTTGGGAAGATGCAAATACATGGCTAAAGCCATGGAACAACAATCTTACTGAAACTATTGTTGAATTGTCGCCAACCGCAAACGTTGCATCCATCAACCAAAAATTAAAAAATTATTTAAGCACTAAAGTAGATGGTTCAACAAACCAGTGTTTTTTATTCAACATGAACGACTGGCATCTGCGCAACAATTTTGTAAATGGTGTGCAGGATGGCGGCAACATAAAGTATGTAAAACTATTTTCAACGATCGCTTTTATTATTCTGCTGATCGCATGCATCAATTTTATGAATCTTGCCACGGCACGTTCTGAACAACGCGCAAAAGAAGTCGGCGTATTGAAAGTAATGGGCGCCGGCAAAAAAGGATTGATTGGAAAATTTATCAGCGAATCTTTACTGATGTCTTTTGTTGCTGTGTTGCTTGCTGTTGGCATATTGTACTTCGTACTTCCATCGTACAACAATCTTGTTGAAAAACAATTATCGCTAAACTTATTTCAACCTGCACATTTTATTTCGTTGCTGTTCATTACACTTTTTTCAGGCTTGATTGCGGGCAGCTATCCTGCGTTTTATTTATCATCGTTCAATCCCGTAAAAGTTTTAAAAGGTTTCAGGATCAAAACTTCTGACGCGGTTATTTTTATTCGCAAAGCACTTGTGATAACGCAATTCACGGCATCCGTAGTTCTCATCATCGCTACTATTATTGTTTACAAACAGGTGCAACATATTAAAGACAGAGATCTTGGTTACAACAAAAATAATCTGATCTACATGAACCTGCAGGGCAACATGAAAGATCATTTCAGCCAAATAAAAAATGATCTTATCG
Organism: Parafilimonas sp.; assembly: GCA_035547495.1. Lineage (GTDB taxonomy): Bacteria > Bacteroidota > Bacteroidia > Chitinophagales > Chitinophagaceae > Parafilimonas. The sequence goes on from DASZUY010000187.1 coordinate 3,464, forward strand.
CAACAGGTTATGTAGAGAATGCAGCAACAAGTTTGCATGATGCATTGCATGTGTACAGTTATGGTGACGGATTTAGCTGGCAGGGAAAAGATCCTAATGCAAAATCGCCAATTCATTCAAATGTTGTAAGCGCAGAATATTTATCAACCATGCACATGAAGTTAATTGCCGGCAGAGATTTTTATCCAGGCAATATAGACAGTACAAATATTATTATTAATGAAAGCATGGCAAAGCTAATGGGTAAAGAAGGCAAGCTGGGGAGTGTGATTAACTCAGGTAATTATAAACTTACTGTTGTCGGCATCATGAAAGATTTTATTTACAATGATGTGTATGGAGAAAGTGCGCCGCTTGTTTTATTTAATGGTAATTATTCGGCAACTGTAATGGCGGTGCGATTTAAACCAAACGTAAGTCTTTCTCAGGCTTTAGCAAAAACGAGTGATGTGATGAAAGCAGCAAACCCCGGTTTTCCTTTTGAA
>DASZUY010000188.1:0-2925 GCA_035547495.1 Parafilimonas sp.
GTGCGACATGCCATAGATCGGCGCTTTATCATGGCCTTCTACCATCAACCCCCACCATTTATCGCGGTCGCCAAAATTTATCGGTCCATCCATTGCTTCCATGCCTTTGCTTTGCAACCAGTTTTTTGCAGCATCAAATAAAATCTTTGCGGCTTCATCACTATCAATGCAATCAAAAAAACCAATACCACCGGTTGTATAATCAGTTCCTTTATTAATATATTTTTCATGGGTAAATGCTGCGATGCGCCCAATCAATCTGCCATTATCATCTTTTAAAACCCAGCGTTTGGCTTCGCCATATTTAAAGTTTTTATTTTTTGATGTATCAAACACAGCATTTATCTCGTTATCTAACGGGCGTATGTAGTTAGGATTTCCGCTGTTCATCAACACATTTACCTTAATGAAATCCTTTGCGGCTGCGGAATTATTAACTTCAATTAATTGCATTTTGCGAATGTAATAAACGATACAAATGTTTTGATTTGTAATTTATCAAACAAAAAACAAACTAGCTGTAACATTAACGCTCCCTGTGCGTACAACTATAAATAAGTTTTAGAATTTAATTTTACAGCTTTTTAAAGCGCAACTATGACTGAACGGGACTACAATGAGTGCGTGAACTTATATGCCGACAATGTTTTTCGGTTTATTGTGAAAAATATACGGCATGAGGAAGACGCAAAAGATATTGTGCAAACTGCTTTTGAAAAATTGTGGCGCAATCGTGAAACGGTGAATGCGGAGAAATCTAAATCATTTCTTTTTACGGTAGCGTATAATCAAATGATCGATCACATAAGAAAAATAAAAAGAATTTCTTTGAAAGATGAATTTAAAGCAGAAGCAAAGACATATAGTGAGCCGGTATCAAACCTTAAAAAAAGTTTGCAGGATGCACTGAACACGCTGAATGAAACACAAAAGAGTTTGGTGCTATTGAAAGATTATGAAGGCTACAGTTACGAGGAGATTGGGCAGATAACAGGTCTTAATGAGAGCCAGGTTAAAGTGTACTTGCACAGGGCAAGACTTAACCTGAGAAATTACCTTGTAAAACCTGAAAATGTGATATGATTTAAACTGTGAAAAATGAAAACGATTAACAGAAACAATTACGAAGAATTTTTTTTACTGTATGCAGATAATGAGCTTGATGCAGAAACAAAGCTTGCAGTAGAAAATTTTGTTCAGCAAAATACCGATTTGGCAATTGAGCTTGACATGTTGCTGCAAACAAAATCTTTACCCGAAGAAATTGTTTTTAATGATAAAGATTTATTGTTAAGAACAGAAGGCAACAATATAAACGAAAGCAATTACCAGGAATATTTTTTAATGTATATAGATAATGAATTAAGTGCTGCAAAACGCGAAGAAGTAGAAACGTATGTGTTGCAACATCCAAAATTGCAAAATGAGTTTACTACTTTAAAACAAGCTATGCTTGCGCCGGAGATTGTAAGTTATGGAGATAAAAAAGATTTATATCGTACAGAAAAGAGGAGAGTAATTTATTTAAGACCGTGGCTGTTCGCTGCAGCAGCAATGTTTATTGGCGTGTGTGCAGTTAGTTTTTGGCTGATGGAAAAACCTAAACAAATAAATACTGTTGCAGTTATTCATCCAACAGAAATTAAAGCAAAACAAAACGAAGTTGTAAAACCTGTTGATACAACTCAGCAACAAATAACAACCGAACAAAACACAGTTGCGCAACAAACATTACCATCAACAGAAAATAAAATTGAAAAGCAAAGAGTAGCTGAAAAAAAGAATGCTGCCCCTGTAATTGTTAAGCATGAAGAAACAGAAATTGCGCAGCAGAAACCAGCAATACATCAGCCAAAAATAATTGATAATAATGTTAAGCCTGATGTTACTGTTAAGCAAATAACGCCGCAACCTGTTACCGAAAATAATGATGTGGCAATGGAAACTGTTCCATCAAACACAAATGAACAAACACAGGATGAAAATAGCGGAAGCAATAATGGTTACAAAGTTTATACTGCATCTTATAAAGAACTAAATACCAGTGATGATGATAATTCTTTACACGTGGGTGCATTCGACCTAAACAAAACCAAAGTAAAAAACCTGTTTAAAAAAGCGGGCAGGTTATTTGGTAATAAACAAAACGATCTTGCAAACGATGATGGCAAACTGCAGGTTGCCAATTTTCAAATACAAACAAAAGAACAATAACAACAATAGAAAATAGTATGAAAAAAATTTTAGTATCAGGAATAATTATGCTCTGCTGTGTGGCAGGTTTTTCGCAGACAGATACAACGGGCAATGGCAATAGCAGCGACACCGTACGCGTAGGTAATTTTATTATCATAAGAAATCACAGGGAAGGCAATACAAATTATGATAGCATGCCGCCAAGACGGGAAAATTATACGATCATTAATTTTCCACGCAGAAAAGAATATGATGATGTTGGCGCGCACAAACACAGAACAGTTTCTACCAATTATTTAATTTTTGATTTAGGCTTTGCAAACTATAACGACAAAACAGATTATGCGTCTCCTGAAGCCCGCAGTTTTTTACACGCGGATGGAGGACCGGACTTCGATAAAAGTGATCTGAAATTGAAAATAGGCAAATCATCCAACGTAAATATTTGGTTGTTTATGCAGAAACTGAATGTTGCAGATCATGTATTGAATTTAAAATATGGTTTGGGTTTGGAAATGTTCAACTTCAGGTATAAAGAAGATCTATCATTCAGCAACAACCCCGATTACATTTATCGCGACACGATTAGTTTTTCAAAAGATAAATTATATGTTGGTTATGCAACCATACCGTTTATGATCAATATAAATCCAACACCAATGGCGCATCATGGTTTTAGTTTCAGTGCCGGTATAAGTGCCGGTTATAAAATTGGCAGCCACACAAAAC
>DASZUY010000189.1:0-13706 GCA_035547495.1 Parafilimonas sp.
ATTTATTTTATCCACTTCTTCTTTCGATGCGTCCATCAATACATAGGTCTTTACATTGTTGATAAGCATTTCATCCAGTGTATTTACAACATTTGCATATGTGGCATTTTTTGTTGGTTTGATGAGGACGATTAAACCCGTGTCGCTGCCGAAATAATTTCTAAGTTTTGTTTTTTTATTAATGATCACATCTCTTAAGTCTGTTGCTTTTGCGCCAATGTTTTTCAATTGATTTAAACTATCACCTTCATAATAAAATACATTATTATTGGCGCCCAGAAGAAGATGTAATGTTTTATTTACCGGCGCAACTGATGAATCTTTATTATTTCGGTCATCAGGAATTGCGAGATGCATCGTTGTCGGTTTTGCCAGCGTGGTTGTAAATACAAAAAATGAAATCAGTAAAAAAACAAGATCAACCATTGGCGTCAAATCAACTCTTAAACTTGCTTTTTTCGATTTGCGAACACCGGCTTTTTGTTTGTGTTCCTGTTGTACAATTTCAGCCATACAATTTTATTTATGAGATGAAATAAAACAGCAATTCCATAGTGTTTATAAAAAATAAACGAACTGCCGAACAACGAGACATCTTGATTTAAAATCTATATATGAGATTGAGATTTCTCATTTCATTGGAAATGACGTTGCCGGGTTCATTCTTTCTCCAGCTGTTTCTGCATTTTTCTCACTCTGTCTTCGAATTTTTCTGATGATAGATTATAACGGCTTAAACTATCAACAATAATCGGGAAGGAAAGCGGTGTAAGTCTTTCAGGGAATTTTAAAATGATATCATTATTACTGATGCGTTCCAATGCTGCACGTAATCGCACTTCTTCCATTTGCTGTTCAAACACTTCATGATAAGCTTGTCTTAATAAAATATTATTCGGATCATACTCACTAAAAACTTTAAACAACAAAGAAGCTGAAGCTTGTAAATGTTTTGCTTTTTTAGGTTCACCAGGATAACCTGTAAAAATTAATCCGCCAATAACAGCTATGTCGCGAAATTTTCTTTGCGCCATTTCAACGGAGTTTACGCTGCGCTGAATATCTGCAATTAAATTTTCTGTGGTGAATAGTTTACGCACATTGGTGTCATCAACGGGAATCGGTTGATCACTCAATAATTCAAAACCATAATCATTCATTGCAATAGAAAAAGTGATAGGCGTTATTTGACTTATACGATAAGCAAGAATGGAACTCATCGCTTCATGAATTTGCCTTCCTTCAAACGGATAAACAATTAAATGAAATCCTTCACGGGCTTCAATCTGTTCAATCAATAATTCATCGCTTTGCGGCACGTGCGATAATTGTTCCTGCAGTTTAAATAGCGGATGCAGCGCTTTCATCTCCATTAAATTTGAAGTAAACGCTGAATTAAAAGTGCGGCGTAAGATCATTCCAAGATTAGCCGTTAAACTCATGCGTGCACCCATCCAGCTTGGAATAATAGATTTTTTTTTCGGAGAATTTTTTACATACGCCGTCATTTCTTTTATCATCACCAACTCTAAATTTCTTCCTGCAAACGTGAATGCATCGCCAGGTTCTAACCTGCTTAAAAACCATTCTTCAATCATACCAATATAACCGCCGTGCATCATTTTAATTTTCATCATGGCATCACTCACAATGGTTCCTATTTGCATGCGATGCCGCATAGCAATGCGACGATTTTTTATTCTGAATAATCCGTGCTCATCAACTTCTACTTTTTTGTATTCATCATAATTTTCCAATGCTCTTCCCCCGCCGGTTATTTGCTGCAACAATTCTCTCCATTCATCATGCGTGATATCAGCATAACAAAAAGTACTTTTTATTTCCCGGAAAATCTGCGCTTCATAAAAACCTTCACCAATTGCGAGGGTGCACAAATATTGCATCAGCACATCAAAGCATAACATCATGGGCGGTCGACTTTCAATTACATTTTCATTGATGGCATTTTTTAAACCTGCCGCTTCTACCAACTCCAATGAATGTGTTGGCAAAAAATAAACTTTGCTAATATCGCCGGGTTTATGACCGCTTCTTCCGGCACGTTGTAAAAAACGCGAAACCCCTTTTGGCGAACCCACTTGTATTACCGTATCAACAGGTCGAAAATCAACACCCAAATCCAAACTTGCGGTGCATACAACTGCTTTTAATTTTTGTGCATGCAATGCTTCTTCCACCCAAATTCTTAACTCATGTTCAATGCTGCCGTGATGCAATGCAATAGCGCCTGCAAACTGCGGCGCAATATTTAATAATGTTTGATACCAAAGCTCACTCATGCTTCTTGTGTTGATGAACACGAGTGTTGTATTGCTTTGCTCGATGATAGGAACAATTTTTTCTGCGAGCTTAATTCCAAGATGACCTGCCCATGGATATTTTTCAATTTCATCGGGAATAATAGAAAGCACTTCGATGCGCTTATCCATTTTTGCCTTTACAATTTCTGCGCTTTGTTTTTGTTGCGATGATAATGATGCAAGCAAAACATCTTTCGCTTCATCAAGATTGCCAATTGTTGCGCTGATGCCCCAAAGAGAAGTTATAAGTGATGAGTTATAAGTTATAAGTTTTTTTGTTGAAGATTGACTGTTGTTTATTGATTGTTGATCATTTTTTCTTGTTGACAGTTGACGGTTGACAGTTGATCGTTTTTCATTCACATTTGACGATTCACGATTCACGTTTAATAACCTGCTTATCGCCAACTCAACCTGTACGCCGCGTTTACTGCCGAGTAATTCATGCCACTCATCAACTGCGATGATGCGTAAATTTTTAAAGAATGAGGGATAATTTTTTTGTGCCAATAACAACATCAAACTTTCAGGCGTGATGATTAGCACTTCGGGCATGTTGCGTGTTTGCCGCTGCCGTTCTGCAACTTCTGTATCGCCGTTACGCATAGCCACATCCCATTCCATTCCCAACTCATTAACAACATCCTGCATGGCACGTGTAATATCTTTTGCCAACGCACGCAATGGCGTTATCCATAACAACTGCAAACCGCTATTTTTTTTGGTTTGATAATTATCCGGGTGTTCATTGATAAATTGAATAATACTTCCCAAAAAAACAGAAAACGTTTTTCCGCAACCGGTAGGCGCATTTACTAAACCACTTTTGTTATTGATGATATGCTGCCAGGTTTCTTCCTGGAAGCGGAATGCCTGCATATTTTTAGATGCAAGCCATTGCTGAATGATGGAATAACCTTTTGTGGTCTTTAATTTCAAACAAAAAAATTAAAACACAAAGTTGCTGTGTAAGTTGTAACTGAAAAGAAAATTATCAGCGATTAATTAGCCTCTACTAATTCTTCAACCGCCACATTCAAAAAGTTAGGAAGAATATGATCATGCGTCCACAAAATTTTATCCGGATCATTTAACTGGTCAATCATGCTTTGCCATTTTTCTTCACCATGATTTTCGATAACCGTTTTCTTTCTTTCTTCACTGTGCAAATGTATTGTCATACCTGTTGGGTCGGCTTCAGGATGAAATTGTGTTCCGATCATATAATCATTAAAACGTATTGCCATTATGGCTCTTTCAAGATGCGGAACGTGTGGTCTTTCTTTTTCAATTGCTAAAATCTTTGCACCCATTTCGTCAAACCGTTTTTCGTTTGGTTGAATCACCTGGTAATCGCGACTGTCAACTGCATAAAACGGATCTTTCATTCCTGCAAAAACCATTTCATTCATTCCATCTGTTGTCATGTGTATTGGAAAAACACCAAATGATGTTGACATTCGTTTACAAACATTCGCAATATTAAAATGCCTGCATGCCAACTGGAAACTATGGCAAATAAAAAATACATGTTTTTTAGGATAATTATTATAAGCCTGGTTGAATGCATTCACTTCGTCAATCCAATGCATATATTTATTGTCCCATGCATGTCCAATTGATTCCAGCGGAGAGCCTGGACCGCCGCTTGAAATGTAAACATCATATGATAAATCGGGCAACGCTAATTCTTGCCTTACATCAAAAACCTCTACTTGTATGCTAAGCTTATTTTTTAAAGACCAATCTTTAATTATATGATTAATGCAACGCATGCCCTGGTTTGCAAATCCATTATTTAGATCTAGAACTGCTATTTTAATTTTTTTATCATTCATTACGATGCAAAATTACAAATTTTAAAAGTGATGCCGTTTTATGCGTTTTGAACATGTTTGGTGCATGCTTAAAATCAATATGCTGCAGTTATTCTTTATTGGTAGTTTTTGAAACTATTTCTTTAATAGCGTCATCCAACTGTTGCGCGGATGTTTGTAAGTGTTTTATCATTTCTTTATTATCAGCATCTGTTATTTTTTCCACATCAATCAAAGATGCAAGTGCTAAAATATTTGTTACAGGTGATCTTAAAATGTGCGCATTCATATAAGCAATCTCTTGCAGATATTTATTTTGTTCTTTAATTTTTTCTTCATGCACTTCTGCGGTATTTTTTGCGGCAACCAATGCATACTTGTATTGCTTTTCAAAATAAATTCCTGTATAAGCAAAAATTGCACAAAGAGATATTACGCAAATGCTGTTATAAGTAAACATGCTTGATGAAAGCTGAGGCGATAAATGTTGCCAGCTACTATCGTTACTACAAAATAAAATACAAATACAAAATGAGACTACGGTTAGAACAAGGTAACCCGTAATCTCAAAAAGATACATTCTTACATTGCTCATTAAAAAAGCTAAAGCAAAAAGCAATGGCAGAATAAAGAGATAGCCGCCGGCATTAAGTCCTTCGGCAAAAGTTGTAAGCACCAGAAGTGGGTTGATGATGAACACTATTGCAGTTATAGTTCCTCTTGTATAACCCTTGTAAATGGCAAATAATATTGCACCAACAGCAACAATCATTATTAAAACCAGAATAAAAGAAATATGCAAGCCTCGTTTAAGATCAAGCATACTATTTAAAACCATAACGGCTAAAGCTATTATTCCAAAACGAAGTGTTCTTTTGTATCTCTCGTTGCTATCTTCATTGTTTAAATCTTGCTGCATAATTTAATCAGGATTAAGATTTAGAAGAAACGAACGTATGATACTGATGTAATGAAAACATTACTCAGCATCGTTTAATAGTTCTCTTTCAATTTCCTCCATTTGCACAATGTCCCATGCTTCAGTTTCGGTTGGAGCAATGTTTAGCACATCATCCATTGCGTGTTCTTCCAAAAAGTTTTTAACGGACTGTTGTATTTCGCAGATAACAAAAGAAAGTTTATTATTATAAAATTCATTTTGCCATGCAGCAATTTGTTCAGTAATTTGATCGTTAATAGTAGTAACATTTTTAAAATTGATTATAAGATTAATTTTACTTTGTTCATAGCTGCTTACAAGTTCTTTTAGCTCCGCTGTTAAATTGTCAGAAAAAAAATCCATAAGCGGCGTAATAATCGTAAATTTTTCTCTGGTATCAATTTTGAAATTCATAATGGCTGTTGATAGATCATTAACACAATGTGTGAATAGATTTCTTAACTACCTCAAAAATATTTCTTATACTTGTACAAACACAATTAAATGGATAATAACTTTTCTGCCCAGGTGAAAGAGATCATTTCTTATAGCAGGGAAGAAGCATTACGATTAGGTAATGATTTTATTGGAACAGAACACCTTTTACTGGGCTTGATCAGAGACGGAGAGAATACAGCTATAAAAGTGCTTAAGCAACTAAATGTTGATCTTTATGAACTGCGTAAAGAAGTTGAGCTTGCTGTTAAAGACAAAACCGGGAAAAATATAGCGAACATAAACAGTTTACCACTTACAAAACAAGCAGAAAAAGTAATTCGCGTTACGGTGCTTGAAGCGAAGGCTTTAAAAAGTCCGCTGGTAGAAACTGAACATTTAATGTTATCTATATTAAAGAACAAAGAAAATATTGCTACGCAAATTTTGAATCAGTACGATGTAGATTACGAAAACTTTAAAAACGAATTAGGTATGGTACGTAGTAATGAACCACGCAGTGAATACACCGATGAAAACGATGATGATTTTGAAGATGAAAGAAAACAAGGTTATTCATCGCAACAAAAAAACAAACCTTCCGGAAATGCGAAAAGCAAAACGCCGGTGCTGGATAATTTTGGAAGAGATATAACAAAGCTGGCAGAAACAGGCGCGCTTGATCCCATTGTTGGCAGGGAAAAAGAAATTGAAAGGGTTTCTCAAATTTTAAGCCGCCGCAAAAAGAACAATCCTATTTTAATTGGCGAACCCGGTGTTGGTAAAACAGCCATCGTTGAAGGGCTTGCATTAAGAATTGTTCAAAGAAAAGTAAGCAGGGTTTTGTATGATAAAAGAGTTATCAGTCTTGATCTTGCTGCACTTGTTGCGGGCACAAAATATCGCGGGCAGTTTGAAGAAAGGATGAAAGCGATAATGAATGAGCTTGAGAAAAACCGTGATGTGATTTTATTCATTGATGAAATTCATACGATCGTTGGAGCAGGTGGCGCCAGTGGCTCACTTGATGCAAGCAATATATTCAAACCCGCTTTGTCAAGAGGCGAATTACAATGTATTGGTGCATCTACATTAGATGAATACAGAATGTATATTGAAAAAGATGGCGCACTTGATCGTCGTTTTCAAAAAGTAATGGTTGATCCTCCAACAGTTGAAGAAACGATTCAAATACTCACTAACATAAAACCAAAATATGAAGATTACCATAATGTAACGTATAGCGATGATGCAATTGAAGCTTGCGTTAAATTGAGTGATCGTTATATGACAGATCGTTTATTGCCGGACAAAGCAATAGATGTGTTGGATGAAGTAGGGGCAAGAGTGCATCTTAAAAATATAAATGTTCCACAAACAATATTGGAGCTGGAAAAACAAATTGAAGACATCAAACTTGAAAAAAATCGCGTTGTAAAAAGTCAGCGCTTTGAAGAAGCTGCCGCCTTGCGCGATACAGAAAAGCGGTTGGGTGAAGAATTGGATAAAGCAAAAACTGATTGGGAAGAAGAAAGCAAGCATAAACGCTATCCGATTGATGAAGAAAATATCGCTGAAGTAGTGAGTATGATGACAGGTATTCCTGTGAAGAGAATGGTGCAGGCTGAAAGCGAAAAGCTCCGCAAGATGGCCGAAGATATGCAGGGAATGGTTGTAGGACAGAAAGAGGCAATTCAGAAAGTAGTAAAAGCAATTCAGCGCAATCGCGTTGGTTTAAAAGATCCTAAAAAACCTGTAGGTAGTTTTATCTTTCTTGGCCCAACTGGTGTTGGTAAAACAGAGTTGGCAAGAGCATTAGCCCGGTACATGTTCGATTCAGAAGATGCACTGATACGCATCGACATGAGCGAATACATGGAAAAATTTACAGTAAGCCGTTTAATTGGGGCACCTCCGGGATATGTTGGCTATGAAGAAGGTGGTCAGCTTACAGAAAAAGTTCGCCGCAAACCGTACAGTGTAATTCTTTTGGATGAAATCGAAAAAGCTCATCCTGATATATATAATATATTACTCCAGGTATTGGATGACGGTCAATTGACAGACGGACTTGGCAGAAAGATTGATTTCAAGAATACGCTGATCATCATGACATCAAATATTGGCGTGCGTCAATTGAAAGATTTTGGTGAAGGTGTTGGATTTGCTACAGCGGCTCGCGTTCAAAATGCTGAAGAAAATAATAAAGCTGTTATTGAAAAAGCACTGAAGCGTACATTTTCTCCTGAATTTCTCAACAGAATTGATGATGTAGTTATCTTCAATTCACTTACCAAAGAAAATATCTTCGAAATAATAGATATTTTAATGAAGGGTGTTTATAAACGTCTTAGCACAATGGGCTTTACCTTAAAAATAACTGATGAAGCAAAAGAATTTATTGCAGAAAAAGGTTATGATATACAATTTGGTGCAAGACCATTACACAGAGCTATTCAAAAATATCTCGAAGATGCGTTGGCGGAAGAAATATTAAGTTTGAATGTAAAGCAAGGAGACATTTTGATAGCCGGCTTAGACAAGGAAAATCAAAAGATTAAGTTTGAGTTTGGCAAAAAAGAGGAAGAAGCAAAAGTGTAATTCACTATAAATTATGTTAATAGCCCGCCCTTGAGGCGGGCTATTTTATTTGTTACCTTCAAATTTATGACGGTCACGAACTCAGAACGGCACAATGCGTAAAAGTTTTTAAGCTAAAAGAAATAAAATTGAAATTGCAATAAATTATTATTCTTAAAGTTTATGCTTATGGGAAGATATCTTAATTATAAAGAAAACTTCAAAATGAAAAACCGTATAACTATCCTATCATGGGCAACCTGCACAAAGTGTTATACGTATTTTATTCACAAATATTAACCCTTGCAGATTGGAGTCACTATATATTTTAATAAAGGGTTGTATTTCGAATGACTATAAAAGTCAGAAGCTTTTTTATGAACATTATTATGGCTTTGCTTTAAAAACGGTTTTCCGGTATATTTACCAATACGAAAAAGCAACTGATGTAGTAAATGATGGCTTTGTAAAGATCTTTAACAATCTTCCAAAATTTAATTTGTCGGAAGGAAACTTAGATACAGAAAAAATATTGATGGGATGGATGAAGCGGATACTGATTAATACAGCAATAGATGAACTGAGGAGAGGACAATCGGCCCCGGAAATTTGCGAATTGCCCGAATATATTTGGGAAGAGGATGACAGAACACAAAATTCAGATCAGAGGATTTTATACAAAGAATTGATTTGTGAAATAAAACGATTGCCACAATCTTACAGAACGGTTTTCAACTTGTTTGTTATAGATGGTTTTTCACATAACGAAATTGCTGGACTGCTTGGCATATCAGAGGGCACTTCAAAATCTGCATTAGCAAAAGCAAAAGCGCAATTAAAAAAAATTATAAGTAAAAGATTTACAGAATTCAATTATGGAGCAACAATCAAACAATAGATTAGATGAGTTGTTTCAAAAGGCCGCCGAAGAATATCCATTAAAAACAAATAATAAAAACTGGGATATTGTTGCAGCAAAGCTGCATTCTGCGCCCTCTATTGCACCAAGAAAAAAAAACAATAAGTGGCTGTATGTTGCATTGCTGATTTTTTTGTTGGGTGGAAGTATTTTTATAATTGATAACTTAAACACAAAACGCTCGACCATAGTAGCCAATCGCCAAACTGCATTACCTAAAAACAATAATAATTCTGACAAAAGCGTAGATAAATCTTCTAAAAATTCTACATTTAATATTACAGATAATGTTCAGGAACAATTAATTTCAAATCAAAGAACTATAGCAAATCTTAATCACAAGAATGTTTACGCAGAACATAATGCATCAATAAAAAATATAAATGCTGAATTAACTGACAAGGAAAATAATATTTCTTCAAATCAGCTGGCAGAACAATCAAAACCTACTGCAGTTAATTCAAATCAAAGTATAAATAACGATAGTCAGCAACCAGGTAAATTAAGTGGTGCAGGCGATAATGTTTTTGCCAGCGCTTCAAACAGTTCAACTAAAAAAGGCAAAACAGATTTGGCGGTTAGCGAAAAAAGTGAACATGTAAATTTGAATCCGCCTTCAAAAACTTTTTACGGAGTATTTTTCTTTGCACCAGATTTTTCAACAGTTAAATTTCAGCATATAAATAAACCCGGTTATTCAATAGGCATAGCATTGGGTTACAGAATTAATAATCGTATAAGTGCTGAAGTTGGATTGCAGCGTATCCATTCAAACTTTTATAGCGATGGAAAATATTTCGACACATCTAATCTTAAATTAAAAGGAAGAGCAAGGTTAGACAATTTGAACGGCAATAATAAAATCACTGAAGTTCCCATAGCCATCCGTTATAACCTGCTAAAAAATAGCAATCATTTATTTGCATCAGCAGGCACATCAGTAGCGGTAATTACGCACACTGAGAAATATGATTATAACGTGATGAAGAATGGTGAACAAAAAGATGTTTACAGAAAATTCAGCGCATTAACAGGAACGAAATTCTTTTCGTCTGTTAATTTTAGTGTAGGCTATCAAACTTCGGTTGCTAATATGTTTGATGTAAAAATTGAACCTTACTACCAGGTAGCAACAAAAGGTCTTGGTGTAGGTAATTTGCCTGTAAGCAACTTTGGAGTAAATATTGGTATAATGAAAGATCTAAAATAAAATATTGAATTTTGTTTGTTTAGTGTGTTAATGTTCCCTTTGCGCCCGGCCTGAAAAAAACAAATCTTTGGGGGTTCTTTAGAGTGGTAAACTCAAGAGGTTGTCTTAAAACAAGACGACCTCTTTTATTAGGGATCTATTGATTTATTTATTGAATGAAACAAAATCATTTTAAGAGTTTACATCACAATATAGAATTTCAAAACTTTTACTTTTGCAAAAATTACCACTATCAAATGAGCCATAAAATTTTCACCACGCGTTAAAATTTTATGGCGAATTCCGTGGCAAATAAAAAACCATACACATGAAAATACGCCTCCTGATTATTGCCGTCATTTTATTTTGCTGCTTCAATGTTGTTTGTCTCAACGCGCAATCAACAACCAATGCAGGTTTAAAATTGCCTTCCGGTTTTTCTGCAACTATTGTAGCTGATGGTTTAGGCGCTGCGCGACATTTAGCCGTTACACCAACCGGAGACATTTTTGTTAAGCTTGAAAAATTAAAAGATGGTAAAGGCATTTACTGGCTGCACGATAGTAACAACGATGGTAAGATGGATAAAATGCTCGGCTTTGGAGATTATGTTGGAACGGGTATGTATATAAAAGATCACTACCTCTATGCTTCATCCAACACAGAAGTGTATCGCTATAAATTTGGAGATGATTATACGGTTGATACAACAGGCGAAAAAATAATTACGGGTTTGCTCGATCGCGGCGAACACAATTCCAAATCAATCATGTTAGATAACGATGGAAATATTTATGTAAACGTTGGTGCATATTCAAATGCCTGCCAGGAGCAGGATAGAGAAAAAGGTTCAAAAGGAATTATGCCCTGCCCTATTCTCGATTCAGCTGGCGGCATCTGGCAATTTAAAGATGATAAGCAAAATCAAACGTATGGCGATGGTGTGCATTACGCAAAAGGTTTGCGCAATGTGGTTGGTCTCGATTGGAACACACAAACCAATTCTTTATTTGTAATGCAGCATGGCCGCGATCAGTTATATGATAATTGGCCTGAATATTTTACTGCAAAACAAAGTGCAGAACTTCCTGCAGAATGTATGTATGAATTGCATAAAGGCAGCAATGGCGGATGGCCTTATATATATTACGATCAGCTTCAGCATAAAAAAATGCTTAACCCTGAATATGGTGGTGATGGAAAAAAAGTGGTAGATGCAGACAGTATTCAGGATCCCGTAATTGCATTTCCCGGTCATATGGCACCAGACGGACTTTTATTTTATACCGGCAATATGTTTCCTGAAAAATATAAGAACGGCGCATTCATTGCTTTTCATGGCTCCTGGAACCGTGCACCCGAACCGCAGAAGGGATATTTTATAGCTTTTGTTCCTTTTAAAGATGGTAAGCCAAGCGGCAATTGGGAAATTTTTGCAGATGGATTTTCCGGCGGCGCCGCATTTATGCAACCAGGAAGAGCAAAACATCGTCCATGCGGTTTAGCACAAGGTCCCGATGGCGCTTTGTATGTTACCGACGATTCAAAAGGCACAATTTATAAAATCACTTACGCAGGTAAATAATGAAAAAAGTTTTTGTTTCGATTTGTTTAACCAGTTGTATTATTTGTTTTGCGTCAAGCCAGCCACATCAAACTTCTAAACAAAGGGGAAGTGTTTTGTATAAAAAATATTGCCTCACCTGCCACCAGGCAGATGGCAGCGGTGTGCCACGGCTGAATCCACCTTTAATTAATACATCGTATGTAACCGGCGATAAAACAAAACTTATTAAATGGGTTTTGCAGGGTTCGGTTCAGCAGGTGCCGATTGATGGGGAAACCTACACCAATAAAATGCCGCCGCAAAAAGGATTGACCGATCAGCAGATTGCAGATGTTCTTACTTACATACGCGGCAGTTTTGGCAACAAATCTTCTGCAATTTTACCTGCTGATGTAAAGGCGGTACGGGATTCTATAAAATAATGAGGCTTCGCGAATGAGTTTTGGGCGTGTTTCCACGTAACTGAAGTTCATTTCCATGTGACTGAACTTCATTTCCACCTAACAGAACTGCATTTCCATGTGTCCGAACCTCATTTCCATGTGCCCGAACATCATTTCCATGTGTCCGAACTTCATTTCCATGTGTCCGAACTTCATTTCCATGTAACTGAACCGCATTTCCATGTGACTGAAGCCCATTTCCATGAGACTGAACCGCATTTCCATGAGACTGAACCGCATTTCCATGTGTCCAAACCGCATTTCCATGAGACTGAACCGCATTTCTATGTGCGTTCATGGCTTCCGCACTTTATTTCAGCCTTTATTCGAAATCTTAAAACAAATCTTGTTAAGATAAAGGGTTTTGCAGCTTTGTTACAAGGCTTATTTTATTTTTGTTGAAACAGATTTGCATTGAGTCTTACCATCAGCACAAAAAATCTTATTAAAACTTACAGCGGAAGAACCGTTGTGAACGACGTTTCGATACAGGTTGAGCAGGGTGAAATTGTTGGTTTGCTCGGACCCAATGGCGCCGGTAAAACCACCACATTTTACATGGTTGTTGGATTGATAAAGGCAGATGAAGGAGCAGTTTTTTTAGATGAGTTGGATATCACCAAACTTCCCATGTACAAGCGTGCGCAAATGGGTATTGGCTATTTGCCGCAGGAAGCATCTGTATTTAGAAAGTTGACGGTTGAAGATAATTTGCTTGCCGTGCTTGAAATGACTGATCTTACCAAAACACAACGCGCAGAAAAACTGGAAAGTTTGCTGGATGAATTCAATCTTCATCATGTAAGAAAAAATAATGGCGATAGTTTAAGCGGCGGCGAAAGACGCAGAACAGAAATTGCAAGAGCATTGGCAGTTGACCCGAAATTTATTTTGCTGGATGAACCGTTTGCCGGTGTTGACCCGATTGCGGTTGAAGATATTCAGAGCGTAGTGGCAAGATTAAAATATAAAAACATTGGTATTTTAATTACTGACCACAACGTAAACGAAACGCTCTCTATTTGTGATCGCGCTTATTTGTTGATCGAAGGAAAAATCTTTAAACACGGAACTGCTGAAGAACTCGCTGCCAACGAGCAGGTGCGGCGCTTATACCTCGGAACTAATTTTGAATTGCGCCGTAAAGACTGGATTTTGGAAATGGGAAAAAACCAAAAATTCCCTGAGCAGGTACAACCAGAAAAATAATTCTATATTCGATTTATGCTTTCAGTGAATTTGATTTTATGGATCTGCGTTACGCTGTTGTTCATCGCTTTTTTTGCCGGTCTTGAAATTGCTTTTGTAAGTGTGAACAGGCTAACAATCGAGCTGAAGAAAAAGCAGGGATTAAACAGCGGCATCATTCTTTCAAACTTTATGGAAAACCCATCAAAGTTTTTAGGTGTATGCTTAATTGGCGCAAATATTTGCCTTGTTATTTATGGATTATTGTTTAGCGAATTAATGCGCACATCGCTTTGGAATCCTTTAC
>DASZUY010000190.1:0-5942 GCA_035547495.1 Parafilimonas sp.
AGAATGGATAAGCTTTTATCAACTAATAAAATTTCCGGCGCTGATATTAAAAACCTTGTTGTAAAAATCTGCAGCTTTCACCGGCAAACAAATATCATCTATAAAAAAAATGTTTTAGAAATGCAGCAGTTGTTTAATGATATACTTACACAAGAAAATTTCTTACAAAAAAATCTTAATTGCGGCGGCTTAATAACAGACGCTGTTCATTCATCTGATAAATTTCTTAAACAGCACCATTTATTGCTGGAAAAAAGAATTATTGATGGCTTTGTAAGAGATGGCCACGGCGACCTGCATTCTAGAAATATTTTTTTATTGCCTGAACCAGTACCTTTTGATTGTATTGAATTTAATGATGGTTTGCGGCAAATAGATGTGCTGAATGAAATTGCTTTTTTATGTATGGATCTGGAAGCGCTTGGCAGGCAGGATTTAGCTGATTTATTTTTTATTGAATACAATAAACTATTTCTGATTGCGAGGAATGAAGAAGAGAAAAGGTTATTTTTTTATTACAAAGCATATCGCGCAAATATTCGTGCAAAAATAAACAGCCTGCGTGCAAAAGATGCAACTAACGAAAATGGAAAAAAAGAAGCGCTTAGCGTTGCAAACAAATATCTTTTATTAATGCAGAATTATATGGCAGCAGCAATGTAGTTGTTAAGCGGTTCCATCATCAATTGTTACAATAAATTCTGTTCCTTTATTGATCTCGCTTTTAAAATCAATTTTTCCGCCTAACAGATCAATGTATCTTTTTACAATGTGCAACCCCAATCCTGTGCCCTTTATATTGCCTGTATTAGATGCCCTAAAAAATCGTTCAAACAAATATTGCTGATCTTCTTTCGAAATACCAATGCCATTATCTTTTACCATCAGCACTACTGTTTTGCCATCAACCACTGTTTGAAAATAAATGTGGCCATCTGGTGGCGAATATTTTATTGCATTCGAAACCAGGTTTGTGAGAATATGATTTATAAACCCTTCATCAAGATTCACCTCTTCCTGTCCATCGTGGCGATGTTCTATTGTTTGCCCGGGTTTTAAATCTGTTTGAAATTTTGTATGCACCTGTTCTGCCAAATCTTTAAGATTGAATTTTTCATTCTTAACCTGCGCTTTTCCTTCTTCAATTTTTTCGAGCGAAAGAAATTCTTCAAGCGTTGATACCATTTCGTTTACGGCAGATTTAATGCGATGAATATGTTTATCACGTTTCTCCTGCGTTTCGCTTGTTTTATAAAATTCAAGCAGTGAAACAGAAGATAGAATTGTGCTTAGCGGTGTGCGAAATTCATGCGATGCCATCGAAACAAAATTCGATTTCATGGCATTTAATTCTTTTTCTTTTTCAAAAGCACAGCGTACTTCATCTTCTGCTTTTTTATGCAATGTAAAATCGCGGGTAACTTTTGTAAACCCTTGCAATTTTTTGTCATCATCATAAATAGCAGTTATTAAAACATCGGCCCAAAAACGGCTTCCATCTTTGCGTACACGCCAGCCTTCGGTTTCAAAACTGCCCTGCTCTGCTGCCACCTGCAGGTTATGTTCAGGCTCTTTATTTTTAATTTCTTCCGGCGTATAAAAGATAGAAATATTTTTTCCAATTACTTCTTCTTTATTATAACCTTTTATTTTATGAGCACCTTCAAACCAATTCAAGATAGAACCATTTTTATCTGTCATAAAAATGGCAAGGTCTCTTGTGCTATCGATTAACGTGCGAAACTTTTGCTCGCTTTCAATTAATTTTTTTTCTGCTCTCCGTCTTCTTTTAAAATGATAAAAAACAAACAGAAAAGTGCCGGTAAGCATAACTAAAATCAAAATGCCGGAGTCAATAAAAATCCTATAGTTAATATCAATCGTTTTATAAACATCCGCTCTTCTTATTGCAAGCAAACGGTTTTCTTGTGATTTAATTAATTGAATTTGCTGGTTGATGGTATTATGCAGTAATATATGTTGTTTCACATTTGGTATAAACCCTGTCATCAGATTGCCCGAAGGTTGCCTTAAGTTAAGTGAGCTGTCGGTAAATTGAATTAACTGCATTATTTGCTGCTGAAGCTTTACAGCGTTTGCATGCTGAACGTTATTGTCTGTAACAAGCTGTACCAGGTATTGTGTATTTTTTTGCAGTGAATCACGTATAATTAAACAGGCTTTGTATGCATTTAAATCGCCGGTTAAAGCATAATTGCGCGTTTCCCATTGCAGGTTTTGTGAGAAGAGCAATATGCTGTCGGCACGTTCAATAACAGTGCGTGTATTTGTAACCAAAATTGCTCCGCCATAAAATGCCTTGTTGTTGCGGTAAAATAAAACACCGAGCATTATTAAGCCGCCTAACAAAACAATATAAAACATTGCCAGTAACTTTAAAAATGCGGAGCGATGATTAAAACCATTTATTGATTTCGGCGTCATCTTTACAAATTGACGGTTATCGGAAGCAGCATAGGTCTAGTTAACTAACAAATTTGGCGGTACGCTTATTTCCAGGCTAATTCCAAATTAAATGTACGGCGATAATTTTATTCCTCAAAGGAGTAACGGACAGTAAGAAATATTTAATAAAAGAAATTACGAACAGAATTATTTATTTGTGTGCAATAAACAACGGCAGGTTGGTATTCTTCATCAACACATCAGCCATGCTGGGTTTAAACCATCTTGATACGCGCCCTCTTTGATATGCACCTAACACAACGAGCGCTTCTTCTTTTTGCTGCTGCAGGTAAGTTATGATTGTGTTTTCTGCTTCGCCTTTTAAAACAATATATTCCGCCTTTGGCAAATGGCGTTTCATAAATTCTTTCATCAGTTCGCCATCCGGCAAGTGTAATGATTGATCAAGCAGTTTAACAGACAAAACTTTTGCAGGTAAATGGTTTAAGGTTGCAAGGTCATAACAAAACATTTTTATTGCATAAACAGAAGACGGATCTCCATCATACAAAAAAATTAAAGACTGCAACGGTTTATATTTTTCCGGTACAACCAATACAGCACATTGTACATCTGCCAATACATCGCGTATAAAATCTGAAGGAAATTTTTCATGATACATCGTGAAATTTTCTTTTTTGCTGAGAACAAGCAAATCGCTGTAAACAGATTCGCGCAGCAGATCTTTTACTGCAACATTTTTATCATGATGAACAGAAAACTCAAGTGAGGCATGTTCACATTTTTTTTTAAAAAGATCAATAGCGTGTTTGCGGGTTGCCTTATCTTTTTCATCCATCTGCTTTAATTTTTTGTCTGACACTTCATCGTCTTCAATTAAATCTTTAAACCTGTAACTGTGATAAATTAAATCATCCAAAAAAATACCTACCAAATGCGCATTACTTTGTTTGGCAATGTTGATTGCATATTCAGCAGTTGCTTCATTATATTTTAATCCGTCAAAAGCAGCAATTATTTTTTTCATAAAAACATGTTATCAAGCAAAATAAAAAAGCAAAGAAATCATTTTGTTGATTATGGCAGAAAGAAAACATGATTTTCATCATGCTTATATAACCAGTTTTAATTTTTTTAAAGATTGAATTATTAAAACAGGAGCAATGCTGGTAACAAAAATAATAGTTAGCGCAAATAAACTGAGCGGCACAAGCGAAAGCACATTTCGAACGTGCGGTATTAAATATGTTGCAATCATAATAACAATGCAAATAATGATTGCAAGCCAAACATATTTGTTTTGAAATATTTCGTTTTTAAAAACTGAAGTATGGCTACGGGATAAATTAAAGCTATGCCATAACTGGGTTAATGCCAGCGACCAAAAAAGCATGTTATCTGCAAGATGTTTATCAAGGTTTAAATAGTTAACACAATATACGTGGGTTAAAAATATACATAGTGTAATTACAAGCGAGTAAGCAGTGATGGCTTTCCAATGTTTTGCAACTATGATGTTTTGCCGTTGTTTGTGCGGCATTTTTTGCATAATGCCTGCGCTGCCTTTACTCATACCCAATGCAAGCGCCGGCAAAACATCTGTAATTAAATTCATGTATAAAATTTGCAGCGGCGTTAATGGCGAAGTAAAATAAATAAAAGTAACTGCTGCAATGACTAATATTTCAGAAAGATTGCAAGAAAGCAAATAGATAATCGACTTCTGAATATTCTCAAAAATTATCCTGCCTTCTTCGATGGCTGCTTCAATTGAATTAAATGAATCGTCTGTAAGAATTATATCTGCTGCATCTTTTGCTATCTGCGTTCCGCGTTCGCCCATAGCAATACCAACATCTGCTTTTTTTAAAGCCGGTGCATCGTTAATGCCATCACCCGTCATTGCCACAATATGCCCTGCCTGCTGGTAAAGAGAAACGATATCCAATTTTTGTTCCGGCGTAACTCTTGCAAAAACAGCCGTGTTTAAAATTTTCTTTTTCTCTTCTGCATCAAGTTCGTTTAACGCTTTAATATCTTTTCCCGTGATCACATAATGATCTTCGGTTAGTTTAAGTTGCAGTGCAATATGCAATGCAGTTGAAGGATGATCGCCTGTAAGCATCACTGTTTTTATACCGGCCTTTTTACAGGTTTCAATTGCATGAATTACGTTTTGCCGCGGCGGATCTGAAAATGCAATCAAACCAACAAAAATTAAATCCTCCATTAAAATATTTCCAGGTTTCTCATTGATCTTGTTATAAGCAAAAGCTAAAACGCGGTAACCTTGCGCAGCAAGTTTTTCATTTTTTTGTAACCATGCAGTTTTGCTTTTGTGCGTTAAATTATTAAGTTGATTACCGGATAATTCCTGCGTGCAATAGTTTAAAATATTTTCTGCGGCACCTTTAGCAGCAACAAAATATTTATGCCGCATTACATGCAAAGTAGCCATGCTTTTGGTTTGCGCATTAAAGGGCACCTCATCAATCTTTGTATATTTTTTTATTATTTTTTTTGATGAGTAAGATTCATTTACCCATTCGAGCAGAGCAATTTCAAGCGGGTCGCCTATTGTTTTATTTTCAGTAACAGATGCATTATTACATAAAGCTGCAATTATATGCAACCAATATGATGCATGTTTATCTTTTCTGTTGCGGGCAGCAGTAATCAAAATATTATCATCTTTTGCTGAAGTGATTACTACCTCGGCCTTAATACGATTATGAGTAAGTGTACCTGTTTTATCTGTTAATATTATATCTGTTTTTCCAAGCGTTTCAACAGATGGTAATTTTTTAACGATGACATTTTTTTTGCTCATGCGCAACATGCCCTTTGCAAGTGTTATGGTTGCAACAATGGGCAAGCCTTCGGGTATAGCAGCAACTGCCATGGCAATAGCCGTTTCGAGCATTAAGAAATAATTGTTGCCTTTTATAATTCCCAAAACATAAATAGCTGCTGCAATAATTAATGTAACCCAAACTAAATTTTTACTTAAGGATTGTAATTGCTTTTCAAGCGGTGTTGCATCAGGTTTCGCCTGTTGAACAAGCATTGATATTTTACCCAGCTCCGTGTTATTGCCGATAGCCGTTACAAATGCTTTTGCATTTCCATTTATAATTGATGTGCCTTTGTACAACATATTATTTCTTTCGGCAACAACGGTTTTCTCAGTTAATGCTTCATCATATTTTTCAACCGGAAGCGATTCACCTGTTAAAGCTGACTCTTCTGTTTGCAAATGCGTTGATGAAACTATTCTTGCATCTGCAGGAATAATATCGCCTGCTTCAACATATAATAAATCACCAGCTGTAATTTCTTCTGAAGAAATTTCTTCAAGCTTGCTATCACGTATCACTTTCGTTTTAGTTATGTCTAATGCTTTAAGTGCTTTTAAAGAATTTACCGCCTGCCATTCCATAACAAAACCAATAGCAGCATTTAATAACAGCACAATTATTATGGCAATTGCTTCTGCCATATCACTTAAAATAAAA
>DASZUY010000191.1:0-17979 GCA_035547495.1 Parafilimonas sp.
GTTATAGCCACATTTGTACAATAAGTTACCGGCGTTGATGTATAACTTAAGCCGGTAACACTTGCAGTTACTGTTACATCCAAGGTTTGAGGAGTACCCGCTCCGCAGCCATTTGATGGGGTAACCTGGACGGTGCCTGAAGCAGGCCCAATCGTATACGTAGCGGAATTTGTGCCCTGACCTGAAGTCAACGTCCACCCTATCGGGGTATTCCACGTGTAGGATACACCTGCAACATTTGTAACTGAGTAGGTAATTGAATTACCTGAGCAGGGTGTTGCATTACCACTAATGGAGGAGGGTTGTGCAGGCACGCCTGATGTAACAACCACGCTCAGGGTTTGGGCTGTCCCGTTTCCACAAGTATTTGAAGGCGTGACGGTCACATTTCCACTTGTGCTTCCAACCGTGTATGTTGCAGAATTGCTACCCTGCGCTGAAGTTAGCGTCCAATCTGCAGGAGCGCTCCAGGTATATGTTACTCCGGAAATATTTGTTACGGAATATGCTTGAGAACTGCCTGCACACACAGAAGTATTGCCGGTAATTGCACTTGGCTGACCAGGTACTGTATTAACTGTTAAACTCGCCGAACCTGAAGTTGTAGAACAGCTACCCGAATAAACTATACATTGATATTGATAGCCACTCATGCCTGCGTTTGCCCCGGTAATATTCAGTGTGGCGGTTGTAGCATTACTGTAAACGCCGCCATTCGTAATATTTGTAAAACCGCTGCCTGTGTTTACCTGCCATTGGTAGGTGAGAGTACTACCTGTTGCAGCGACCGTAAAACTTGTATTTTGTGTAGCGCAAATTGAGCTATTAGTTGGCTGAGTGCCAATTACAGGGTTTGTACAAGGTGGGGAACATGATGTAAAATAAGAAACAGCATCAAGTTGCAGATTTCGTGTGGGATTATTTGCAATTGTGAATCGTATGTACCGAGTAGCAGTTGATAAGGTAATTGATTGGGTTACAAATGTTGTATTAGTTACATTAAAAGGGCTTCCGGCTACACTTGTCCATGTTGTTCCATCTGGTGAAACTTCAGCGGTTACCGAAGGACTTGTTCCATTACTTGAACTTTTATCCCATGTAACACTTATAGAACCACCGGAGTTTAATAGATTTCCCCCCGTAAGATCGAGAACCAATTGATCAGCATTAGCATTAAAAGTAGCAAATGCATTGTCAGGCGAACCAAGTGCGTTGGCAGTGTTAGTTACACTATTGCTTGAAATAACTGCAATGGCATTTCCTGCACAATAACCGGCAGGAACATCATATGAAACAATAACTTGTCCATCTCCGCCAGCCCCGCTGGCAGGTCCATTACTACTATTTTCTCCACCGCCTCCTCCAGGAGACGATCCCGTTCCGCCGCCAGTTCCTCCACCGCTAATTCGAGTTCCACCAGTTCCGCCAGCTGCGCCACCTGTTCCGGCACCAGCAGCTCCGGCAGTTCCACCTGCAGCACCTGTATTTGTAGTTGTTGTACCACCCACGCCACCATTACCACCGGCACCGCCCGAGCCACCGCCGCCGCTTCCTCCATTTCCTGATGAATTGCCTCCACCATTGCCGCCGGCATTTCTTATTGCCCCGGTACTTGCTGCAACAGTTCCTCCAGAATTACCATTTCCTCCAGCTGCAATCACTAATGTTCCAAAACTTGAATTGGCGCCATTACCTAAAGCTGATCCCCCTGCTCCGACAGTAACTGTATAATTGTTTCCAGGTGTAACTGATAAATTAAGATTTCCTGCATATGCGCCGCCGCCGCCGCCGTGATAACCAGTACTACCACCAGCACCTCCGCCCCAGGCTTCAACTTTAATAGTCGTCACTCCAGCAGGTACTGTGAATGTGTATGTTCCCGGGGTAGAATATGTGTTTACAATTGTCTGTCCTTGGGTGATATTCACCGTTATCAACAATCCCACCATCATCCCCAAGCACGCCACCAGCGTCTTTATATAGTTAGTTTTGGTTGTAAAAATTTTCATTTGGTAAAATTTTTATCGAATACAGTTATTTTAAATTCTAAAATTTAATAGTCAATTTTTAAACAAGCACTTCATTTAAACACACGGGTCCAAACTCAAAAGTATTAACTGTTTCAGGCCGGGAAATTGCCATTTCGTGAAAGCTGCAAATAACAAGGCAAGCGTGCCAAATTGCAGATTTTTAGTATGTGTGCGGTCAGCAAAGCGCCTGTTCGCAAACCCATATACTTGCGATGGCAGGTTAACAACCTTTTCCATTTGGTGCGTTTAGAAATTGCCCTTACGGGTAAAACTTACTTACTAAAATTTGTTGAAAATGTCTTTATATGGGATGTTGGAGTACGGGCCGCGTACGGATTATACGTTGGCACTACGAATATAAATTCTTTTTGAAAGGAAAAGATTATTTTGAAAGAAATTATTTACAGAGGCACGATGCCGGAAAGACCAAAAGTCTGAAAGAAGAAATCACCATTTGAATGTCTGTATATACGATAGGTATTCGTAAATTCCTGATTCGCCATTGCCGTTTATTAACCACATACAGACAGTCAGACCACAGTGAGATCACTGGAAGACCATCAGCAGACCACAAGCGGACCACAGTAAGATCACCGGAAGACCACAAGCAGACCACAGTTAGACCACGAGGAGATCACAGCAGGCCCATCTCTTTGTCCCCGCAGGTCTCTCATCAAGCGAAAAAAGCTACTCCCTATGTTTTATAACTTCCTTTTAAAATAAATTACAAGACATAACATGGAACCGGTTGCCGTAATGCTCCACGGCGATGCCAGCAATAGTAAGGGAATGGAAAATGTTGGATAGAAATATACCAACGCCACTACCGGTGTTATGAGTGCATGCGCAAGAAAAAACCATTTGCAATATTTTTCAAATCCCTGCCTGCTGAAAACCGGCACTAAAAATAATGCAGCGATACCCATATTGATATAACCCAGGGCATCGATCGTCCAGAACAGCGAATGCGGCGTAACGGTGAGAATGGAATTGGTGATGTGGTATGGAATTACAGCCGTTAGTTGTACTGTATACATCAATAACACAAACATATTGTACATCACTGCAAATAATAAAGCAGCATGCACCCACATCTTTTTAGCCGGTAATGCGCAATGGTATAACGATAAAATTGCCAAAAGGAACGGCGGCGCAATGCATAAAGAAAAACTATAGATCAGTATATCATCCAGCGGTTTGCCAACAATACCCAATACCTGTAACACCTGCACGACCGTATAACCGGCGGCAGCAATGCCGGATATACTTGCACAATAGAAACCAAGCTTTTCAATTGACATATACTAAACAAAAGAATGCAAACACAAATATTTAAATCATGATCTTCGTCAGTAACAGCAATGATCATTATTTGCCGGTTGGCGTTTTACCCACCTAAATACATTTTCATTCCCGCCTAAAAACTGTCTTAATTCACCTGGTTGTTTGCAGTTGTTTGCGGCTGGATTGCCTGTTTGTCAGCAAGTAAACAGCGCTGTTTTTACAGCTAACTTATTCGTATCTCGTTCGTACCATATAGCTATCTGAAGCGGTAAAGTTTTTTAGCGTCAATTAATCCAAACCGGAATTATTGTCACTACATTCATCCGGTGATCAAAGTTGTGTTTTGTCGCATTATTCATATACTGAAGTAGCGATGTATTTGGTCGTGACATGATAACGATCTACCGTATATTTAACAATCAATAAAACCGGATAATACAATTGCAACAGCCCGAAAAGAAATGGCGGAGAAGTTGCTAAATTTCATCGTGTAAAAAAAATGCTGGTGCTGTTGAACGCAAGGGACCACGGGAAGACTACAAGGAGAGCAGGAGGAGCGTACAAGGAAAGTACAAGGAGGCTCGACGCTACCGGTCTTAAACAGTTGGGCGCTTCAAACCTGGAAAGACGGAAAACCTTTAACCGCTATTGCACGCTAATCAAAAAAAATAATTTTAGTATTGCAGTGATAACGCGATCATGGCTAAAAACTTTTTTGCACACGAAACCGCCGTAATTGATGAAGGTGCTTTAATAGGAGAGGGAACCAACATCTGGCACTTTTCTCACCTGATGAAAGATTGCAAGATGGGAAGTAACTGCAACATCGGGCAGAATGTTTTTATTGGTAATGATGTTGTGCTGGGCAATAATGTAAAAGTGCAAAACAATGTTTCACTTTACAGCGGCGTAATTTGCGAAGACGATGTTTTTTTGGGTCCCTCCTGCGTTTTTACAAATGTGATCAATCCGCGCAGCGCCGTTTCAAGAAAAGAGGAATTTAAAAAAACACGCATTAAAAAAGGTGTAACCATTGGTGCAAACGCAACTATTCTTTGCGGTATAACTATTTACCCGTTTGCGTTTGTGGGTGCAGGTGCTGTGGTTACAAAAAATATTCCTGCCTATGCATTGGTGGTTGGCAATCCCGCAAAACAAATTGGGTGGATGAGTGAACATGGAAGCAAACTTGAGTTTGATGAAAACGGAACGGCTGTTTGTAATGAAAGCGGCGAAAAATACCAGTTAAAAAATAATGTTGTAGAAAAAATATGAAATATAAAATTCAAAAAACTCTCTGCGTTTGTGTATTGATTGCTGTTGCACTTTTTTCAAAGGCAGCAACGGTTGATACGGCGGTTATTTACAGCCAGTGTATGCACAAAAATGTGAAGTGCGTTGTAATAACGCCAGACCGGTATCAAACTGATACCACACATCTTCCTGTTTTATATTTATTGCATGGATGGAGTGGTAATTACAGCGATTGGGTTTTGAGTGATCCTGGTTTGTTAAATGAAGTTGATAAGAACGGTTTTATTGTTGTTTGTCCCGATGGTGATTATGATAGCTGGTATCTTAACAGCCCTGTTGATACAACGATGCAATATGAAACAAATGTGGCGTTAGAAATTCCTGCCTATATTGATGCGCATTACAGAACCATCGCTTCGCGCAACGCGAGAGCCATTACGGGTTTAAGCATGGGCGGTCATGGCGCGCTTTATCTTGCTCTAAAACATAAGGATATTTTTGGTGCTGCAGGCAGTATGAGTGGCGGCGTTGACTTCAGACCATTTCCTGAAAAGTGGGGCATAAAAAAATATTTGGGCGATTATAATTCAAACAAAGAAAACTGGGATAAAAATGTAGTGATAAATCTTGTCGATTCATTACAGAACGGTGAACTGAAAATAATTTTTGATTGTGGCGTGAATGATTTTTTTATCCAGGTGAACCGCGATCTTCACCAAAAACTATTGGATAAAAAGATCGATCATGATTATACCGAGCGACCAGGTGAACACAACTGGAATTACTGGAATAATTCTATTAAATATCAAATGCTTTTCTTTCATCAGTTTTTTACAGATAATAACGTGTTGAATTAAGGTAAATGAAGAAAATTAAGTTTGCTGTTATTGGCTGCGGGCACATCGGTAAAAAACACGCTGAAGTAATTTCAAAAAATAATGCCGCGGAATTAATTGCTTTGATCGACATAAAAAATTCAAAAGAACTAAAGCTTGATACATTTCACGTTCCTTTTTTTTCCTCATTAAAAGATTTTTTTCATGCGAATGTTTATGTTGATGTTATCAATATTGCCACGCCAAACGGTTTGCATGCAGTGCAGGCAATTGAATGCCTGAACGCGCATAAACATGTTGTAATTGAAAAGCCGATTACTTTACATGCTGCTGATGCAAAAAAAATAATTGAGTTGTCGCAGCAAAAACAAAAGCATGTTTTTGTTGTAATGCAAAACCGCTATTCGCCGCCAATTATCTGGTTAAAAGAAATTGTTGAAAAAAATGTTTTGGGAAAAATATTTTCTGTTCAGTTAAATTGTTTCTGGAACCGCGATGACCGCTACTATACAAAAGATAACTGGCGAGGTAAAAAAGATTTGGATGGCGGCACTTTATTCACGCAGTTCTCTCACTTTATAGATATTTTTTATTGGTTGTTTGGTGATATAAAAAATATTCAAACAAAGCTGCGTTCATTCAATCATCAGCAGCTTACCGAATTTGAAGACAGCGGAATGGTAACATTTGATTTTGGAGATGATTCAATCGGCTGCTTACATTTTTCTACTGCAGTGTATGATAAAAACATGGAAAGCAGTATTACAATTATTGCAGCAAACGGCAGTATAAAAATCGGCGGACAGTACATGGATAAACTTGAATATTGCCACATAAAAAATTATACAACGCCTCATTTACCTGGTTCAAATGAAGCCAATAATTATGGCAGCTATTCAGGCAGTGCTGCCAATCACTATTACATTATACAGAACGTAATTGATGTTTTAAATGACAAAGCACCAATTGCAACAAGTGCAAAGGAAGGAATGAAAGTGGTTGAGATAATTGAACGTATTTATCAATCGGCTAAATAATTTTAAAACTAAAAATTGAAGCTGCTTTTAAAGATCATCCAATTTATTTATTGTGTTTATGCATTATTGATGTTTGTTGTTTTAATGCTGATCGTTTTTGTGCTGGTTTTAATTACGTTGTTGTTTGGAAAAATTAAAGGCGGCAACATGGTATATGTTATTTGCAGGCTGTGGGGTATATGCTGGTATTTTTTTGTTGGCATCCGGCACAAAGAAATTTATGAAGTGCCTGTTAATAAAAAACAGCAATACATTTTTGTTGCCAATCATTCCTCGTACATTGATATACCTTCTGCCGTGCGTTGCATGCACCAGCCGGTGCGGGTTTTGGGTAAATATGAAATGGTAAAGTATCCTGTGTTTGGTTTAATTTATCGCGCTGCTGCCATATTGGTTGACAGAAGTAATGCAGAGAATCGTGCAAAAAGCTTGCGTGCATTAAAAGCAGCCATTGCAAAAGGTATTTCTATTTTTATTTTTCCTGAAGGCACATTTAATGAAAGCGATAAACCCTTAAAAGATTTTTATGATGGCGCGTTCAGAACAGCGATTGATACGCAGACTGCCATCAAGCCAATATTATTTGTTGATAATATAAAACGATTGCACTGGAAAAGTATTTTCTCTTTAACGCCCGGTATTAGCCGTTGTATTTTTTTAGATGAGATAAAAGTGGATGGTTACACAACAAAAGAAGATGTGCAGCGGCTTAAACAAAAAGTGTATAAGATAATGGAAGATGGGTTGATTAAATACCGAAAGCCCCGGCCCTAAAGGGAGAAAGAGTGAACGTGTAATAGTGAATATCTTTATTAGAATGAACGAGGAAAATAAACAGGCAAACAGCGGCGAAACTGCGGGCAGCTTCTTCCCTTCAGGCACTGGCGGCTTTGCAGAAATCATCATCCCGCTTGCGCTTCCTAAAAATTATACGTGGAGTATTCCGGATGAATTGCAGCAATCTGCAAAACCCGGCATTCGCGCAGAAGTGCAGTTAAAGAATAAAAGATATTCAGGCATCATCAAACAGATCATACATGAAAAACCAAAAGATTTTGAGCCGCGACCTTTAAATAATATTTTGGATGATGAACCGCAATTATATCATCAGCAATTGAAGTTGTGGCAATGGATTGCTGATTACTACATGTGCAGTGAAGGTGAAGTGATGCAGGCGGCAATGCCATCGAATTTAAAATTATCGAGTGAAACAATTTTAGTTTGGAATGAAGAACACAATGAAGATTTTACCAATCTTAACGACCGTGAATATATTGTTGCAGAAGCATTGAGCATAAAGAAGGAATTAAAGCTAAGCGAAGTGCAGGAGTTATTGGATTCATCGCAGGTTTATCCCGTTATTAAAAAACTGATTGAAAAAAATGTTTGTCATGTTTGGGAAGAGCTGAAAGAAAAATATAAAGAGAAGAACGAAACATATATTATGCTTCATCCGCAATACCGCGATGAAAATAAGCTTGCAGATTTATTGAACACCTCTTCACGTGCACCAAAGCAAATGGAATTGCTGATGAGTTATTTGCATCTTATCAGGAGCAATAATGAAGTAACACAAACCGAACTTTTAAAAAAATCAAATGCAAGCGTTGCGCAATTAAAAGGTTTGATAGATAAAAATATTTTGCTTGCTGAAAAACGTTCCATCAACCGCATACACAGTTTACCAAAAAATATTTTTATTGACTTTGAATTATCACCTGCGCAACAAACTGCTTTCAATGAAATCAAAAATGCATTTACAGAAAAAAATGTTTGCTTATTGCACGGCGCAACGGCAAGCGGGAAAACGCAATTGTATATAAAGCTGATTGAAGAACATATTCATGAAGGCAAACAGGTTTTATACATGTTGCCCGAGATTGCTTTAACGGCGCAAATTATTCGCAGGTTGCAAAAACATTTTGGCGGTTACATTGCAGTATATCATTCAAAGTTTAACCCAAATGAAAGAGTAGAGATCTGGAACCGTGTAAAGAGTGGTGAAATAAAAGTTGTGCTGGGTGCACGCTCATCTTTGTTTCTGCCATTTAAAGATTTGGGATTGATTATCGCCGATGAAGAACATGATGCATCTTATAAACAACAAGATCCTGCGCCGCGTTATCATGCGAGAGATGCTGCAGTTTATTATGCTTCTTTGTTTGATGCAAAAGTTTTATTAGGCAGTGCTACGCCTTCTATTGAATCATATTATAATGTGCAAACAAATAAATATGCTTTGGTTGAATTGAAAGAGCGGTATGGCAATGCAGAACACCCAACAATTGAGTTAGTTGATTTGAAAGCACTCTCATCGAAAGAAAAAGTGCTCATTTCACCGCAATTAAAAAATGCTATTGATAATTCGCTTGCAGAAAATAAGCAGGTAATACTTTTTCAGAATCGCCGCGGTTATACGCCATATATTGTTTGCAATGTTTGCGGATGGATTCCGCAGTGCCAAAATTGTGATGTGACGCTCACTTATCACAAAGCAAAAAATAAAATGGTTTGCCATTATTGTGGTACAGAATATCCTGTCTTATATACATGTCCAAGTTGCGGCAGCCACGATTTTAAGCAACGCAATTTCGGTACAGAAAAAATTGAAGAATTGGTTGCGGAAACTTTTCCATCAGCGAAAGTTGCGCGAATGGATTATGATACGATGAAAGGAAAAAATAATCATGACACGCTGATAAAATTATTCGAGCAACAAAAAATAAATTTATTGGTGGGTACGCAAATGATTGTAAAAGGTTTGGATTTTGAACATGTAAATCTTGTTGGCATTTTAGATGCAGACAGTCTTTTATACTTCGCAGATTTTCGGGTGAATGAACGCGCGTTTCAATTAATGGAACAAGTAAGCGGGCGGGCGGGAAGAAAAGATAAACTTGGAAAGGTTTTGATACAGGTGAGTAATACAAAACATCCTGTTTTGCAATTTGTGATGGCGCATGATTATAAAGCGCTGTACAATTTTGAAATTCAAACCCGGCAATATTATCATTACCCGCCGTTCACGAGGTTGATACATCTTACTTTCCGCCATAAAGAAAATTACGTTGCTGAAGAAGCCGCGAACATTTTAGTGATGGGAATTAAAAAAGATTTTGAACAATACATTACAGGTCCGGCACAGCCTGTTGTGAATCGCATACGCAATCAATATTTATGGGATGTTTTAATTAAGCTGCCGAAAAACGCAGAACTTATCAATCAATGTAAACTGCAGATCGAACAGCAAATCGCGATCCTGAAATTTAATAAACGTTACCGCAGTGTGGATGTAACGCCTGATGTTGATCCGGCATAAAAAACTAATCTCTTGAAACCTGGAAAGTGATATTTTGTTTTTGACGGTAATAAACATTTTTTCCGTCTTGTATGGCAGGCGTCCATTTCGGACCTTCCTTTATTACACGAATTGCTTCAGCTGCAATTTTAGGATGCACTTCAGCAGGATTTAAAATGGTAACCTCTGAAATATTTCCTTCTTTATCTACTAAAAAAGAAACAATTGCAGTTTCACTTGCAACCTGCTCACCTTTCTTCAGTTTAATATATTTTGTTGCCACTGATGTGTTTAAATTATTTTCAAGATATTTTGCCCACGCTTTAGTTCCCCCGGGAAATCTTGCTTCAACCTGAACACTCGTTGGCTCGGCAATACTGGTATCAGTTTTTTGTTGAAGATTTTGAGCATGAAGCTGAAACATTAAAGAATTAGCCAGCAATACAAATAAGAGTTTTCTCATAAACAATGCAGTTGAAAGATTAATTAATCAAACTTAAATATTATTAAGTAATGCGTTCAATAATTTTTAAACCAATTATTGATACTGTAAAAACCGGTTTCGATTATGAAAATTTAATAGCGTATGTAATTAAACCAGGATGCCTTTCCAGATAAGAATAAGCAACACGATGCCTGCAATAATTCTGTAAATACCGAACAATTTAAAACCATAACGTTGCAGGTAAGAAATAAAAACTTTAATTGCTATCATGGCTACAACAAAAGCAATGAAAGATCCTAAAACCAGTAATTCAATATTGTGTTTATCGGTTACAAGTGCAGGTGTTTTTTTATAAGCTTCGAGCAATTTATAACCTGTTGCAGCTGCCATGGTGGGAATGGCAAGAAAGAAAGAAAATTCTGCAGCCAAACGGCGCGTAAGTTTTTGTTGCATGCCACCAACAATACTTGCGGCACTGCGGCTTGTGCCGGGAATCAATGCCAGGCATTGCCACAAACCAATGATAAAACTTTTGCCATAAGTTATTTTATCATCGCTGTCAATAGCTGGCTTGTTGAAGATATTATCAACAAATAATAATATTACGCCTCCGATTAACATGGTTGTTACCACAACAACCGGACTTTGCAGCCATTCATCGATCTTATCGCCCAATAAGAAACCTAAAATAAGTGCAGGCACAACTGCAACAATTAATTTGAAATAAAAGTTCCAGCGATTGAGCGGGAAAAATTTCTTCCAATACAAAATGATAACAGAAACAATAGCGCCTAACTGGATCGCCACTTCATACAGTTTTACAAATTCATCTGAAGCGATGCCCATTAGTGAGCTTGCAATGATCATGTGACCGGTAGAAGAAATGGGTAAGAACTCTGTTATGCCTTCAACTATGGCGAGGATGATTGCCTGTAAAATACTCATGAATTCAGTTGTTGGTTTTTTAAAGTATAAATTTTATGCAACGAAAAATTACGATTTGATTGCCGCAGGTTTTATGCAATGCTATTAAATTTTTTGTTGAATAATAACGTTAAAAAAATAAAAGCGGTATGATGTACCGCTTTATTATTTATTATGATTTCAACTATGCGTTCGTTGATTGTTTCGGCTTGCGAAAGATGGCATAAATTTCAACCATCAACCCGCCAATAATTAATATGGGCGCGATGGTAATTCTTGTTGTGCTGTAAACAAGATTCGGATCAAACTTAGCAGGATCTGTATTTCTGCCGCCGCTCATGAGCAACATGCCCAACAGAACAATTACACCACCAATAATCATCCATGTATAATTTTCTTTTGAAAATAAAATACGCGGTGCCGGCGCTGATTTTTTTACCGCAGGTGTTTGCGTTTTTGCGGATGCCTGGTCTGTTGCTGGTATTGCTGCAGACTTTTTTTGTGATTGTTGCTTTTTATATTCAGCCATTTTTTATTTGAATAAGTGATGCAAGATAAGGGTTTAACTGATAGCGTATGGAAAAACTACGAAAAGTTCATAGTTAAATAAATTTAAAGAATGGTTCATAGTTCATGGGTGATAGTTCATGGGCAACGGACTCTGCTATGAACTATGAACTATCGCCCATCCGCTAATCAATACAAATCATCAAGCTTCATCTTAAGATATTTCACAACGCTGCGGTGTGTGCTGAAAAGTGAAATACCAACGCCGATAACGATCATTCCGCCAAATAAAAGAATGGTGAGCATGGTATTTTGAATGGCTTTTAATTGGGTGAACTCGTTTTCAGCCCAGGTAATTAATCCAAATAAAATAACAATGGCTATCGCCGCGCTGATAACACCGTTTAGAATGGCACGCAAATCCATTGGTTTAGCAATAAAATTTCTTGTTGCACCCACCATTTGCATGGTCTTAATCAAAAAGCGATTACTGAACATTGCCAAACGGATAGTTGTATCAATGCTGATGATAACAATAATGCAAAGCAGAATCGCCACCACTAAAAATATCATACCCAGCTTTGAAGCGCGTTCGTTCAAACTGTTTACCAGTGTTGATGGATATTGCAGATCGGTAATTTGCTCACCATACAAACTCATAATGTTATTAGAAATTTTATTAAGACTGTCCTTGTTTACATAAGAAGCACGTGCATAAAAATCTATGCTTTCAGGTAACGGGTTTACATCAAGAATTTTATCCCAGTCTTCATTGTTGTCTTTGTTCCATATTTCTTTCGCCTTGTCTTTATTTACATACTCCACATTTTTTGCAAATGGTTGCGAAGCGATGTATTGCTGAATTTGCGCAATAGAGTCTTTGTTATTCGTACGCAGGTAAGCGCTGATGCGGATATCTTCTTTAAAAGTATTACCTGCCTGGGCGAGATTCATAAATATCCAGCCCATAATTCCCATAATTAAAAGTACAAGCGCTACACCCACTATGCTATAAACATAATTTGGTTTGCTGCGTTTGAGTGATCTGGTTTTAACTGCCATCTTATTTTTTTAAAATGTGAGAACTGAACAAATGTATGTTATTCGGTTACTTTTGCAACTCTCTTAACGATTGTTTTACTTGCTAAGTATGAAGTTTTGAATTTTTAATTTTGATTTTTGAATTTATATGGAATATAATTTTCGCGACATAGAAAAGAAATGGCAAAATTGGTGGAAGGAAAAGCAAACGTATAAGGTTGATAACAATTCGCCCAAGCCAAAATATTATGTGCTGGATATGTTTCCCTATCCGAGTGGCGCGGGCTTGCATGTAGGACATCCCCTGGGATATATTGCCAGCGATATTTATGCACGATACAAAAGATTAAAAGGTTTTAATGTTTTGCACCCGATGGGTTATGATGCGTTTGGTTTGCCGGCAGAACAATATGCAATTGAACATGGCATTCATCCGGCAATTTCAACAGCACAGAATATTGAGAACTTCAGAAAGCAGTTAGATAAAATCGGTTTTTGTTTCGACTGGAGCCGTGAAGTAAATACGAGCGAACCTTCTTATTATAAATGGACGCAATGGATCTTTCTGCAACTCTTCAAATCATTTTATAATCGCACAACAAAAAAAGCAGAGAGCATAGAATCGTTGGTTGAAATTTTTGAAAAAGCAGGAAACGAAAATCATCCGGTTCCTAATTCACAATTTCAGTTAACAGAGAACGGTGAGCAGCCAGCAGTGAGCGGTAATACATTTACTGCTGAACAATGGAAATCTTTCACCGAAAAACAGCAACAGGATATTCTGATGGAATATCGTTTGGCTTATTGCGGTTATGGTGAAGTGAACTGGTGCGAAGCTTTGGGAACTGTTTTGGCGAATGATGAAGTGGTAAATGGTGTAAGCGAACGCGGCGGCTATCCGGTAGTAAAAAAGAAATTACGTCAATGGTATTTGCGCATTACAGAATATGCAGATCGTTTGCTGGAAGGCTTGCGCAGCGTGCATTTCAGCGAAGCGATGAAAGAAATGCAGACAAACTGGATCGGTAAAAGTTATGGCGCCGAAATAGATTTTCGTATCAGTGACAGCGAAGAAAAATTAAAAGTTTTTACTACAAGACCAGATACCATTTTTGGTGTTGATTTTATGGTGATTGCTCCCGAGCATGAACTCGTTTCAAAAATTACAACAGAAGAACAGAAAAAAGAAGTTGAAGATTATTTAGCATGGGTAAAAAGCCGCAGCGATCGGGAACGTATGGCGGAGAAACAGGTGAGTGGAGCATTCACCGGCGCATATGCATTTAATCCTTTTGATCAGCGTATGATTCCCATTTATGTGAGTGAATATGTTTTGATCGGTTATGGAACAGGCGCCATCATGGCGGTGCCTTGCGGTGATGAGCGTGATTTTAAATTCGCGAAGCATTTTGATATTCCGATCACCAATATTCTCGGTGAAAAATTTAACGGCGAAGAAGCAAACCCAACAAAAGATGCAGAGCTGGCCAACAGCAATTTTCTCACCGGCATGCTAATGCGCGATGCGATAAAAGTGGTGATGGAAGACATTGAAGATCTCGGTTATGGCAAAGCAAAAGTGAATTACAAAATGCGCGATGCTGCGTTTAGCCGCCAGCGTTATTGGGGCGAACCTTTTCCGATCATTTGGAAGGATGGCATCGCTTATCCGCTGGATGAAAATGAATTGCCGTTGGAATTACCAAACCTGCAAAATATAAAACCCGGTAAAGATGGTGAAGGTCCTTTAGCAAACCTCAAAGATTGGATTGAAGTTCCTGCAAGTTCAGTTATTGACCTCACCCCAAACCCCTCTCCGAAGGAGAGGGGCAAGAACCCGGTTCCCGGCTATATAACCAACACGGTTGAGCAGTGGAAAATTTTATCAGCTTATGCAAAAGAAAATCGCAGGAATACAACTGAAGCTGAAGATAAATTATGGCAGGAATTAAGAAACAGAAATTTGAATGGATGTAAGTTCAGACGGCAGCACCCGATTGCAGGTTATATTCCTGATTTTGTTTGTTTAGAAAAGAAATTAATTGTTGAGATCGATGGTGAATATCATAATGAAGCAGAACAAAAAAAGTTTGATGATGCAAGGACTGAATGGTTAAAAGAGCATCAATATAAATTGATAAGATTTACGAATGATGAAGTGATAAATCATTTGCCGGAAGTTTTACAAAAGATAAGTAACGCATTAACTGCCGAAGATAGTACTGCTGCGGCTCCCTCTCCTTTGGAGAGGGCGGGGGGTGAGGTCGCTTTGCGCGAATCTTCTACCATGCCCGGCTATGCAGGTTCATCCTGGTATTTTTTGCGCTATATGGATCCCCATAATGATGAAACTTTCTGCGATAAAAAAGCAAGTGATTACTGGAACCAGGTTGATGTATATGTTGGAGGAACGGAACATGCAGTTGGTCATTTATTGTACAGCCGCATGTGGACGAAATTTTTATTTGATCTTGGTTTGATAAGTTTTGATGAGCCATATAAAAAATTGTTGAACCAGGGAATGATACAGGGAAGTTCGAGGTTTGTATATAGATTGTTTTATAATTTAAATGACGAGTCCATTCCCAAAATTGACAAGCAATTCTTTTTTTCATTTAATCACGTTTTAAAACTAGAAAGTAATTATAGAAGCGCTATTCAATTCTTAATAAAAAATATTGCAGAGTTCAGTAGTTTCAAAGAAGAAGACTTTAATGCGATAAGCTTTCCTCCAATTCACGTTGATGTAAACATTGTTGATGGCATTGAATTAGACATAGAAAAGTTCAAACAATGGCGCAATGGTGAATATGCAAATGCAGAATTTATTTTAGAAGATGGAAAATACATCTGCGGTGTTGAAACAGAAAAAATGTCTAAATCCAAATTCAACACAGTTGATCCTTCTGATTTAGTTGAAAAATATGGCGCTGATACTTTCCGCATGTATGAAATGTTTTTAGGTCCGGTGGAACAAAGCAAACCCTGGGATACAAAAGGCATTGAAGGCGTGCATCGTTTCTTAAGAAAATTATGGCGTTTATTTTATAAGGAGGTTGCCACAGCTCCCTCTCCTTCGGATAACTTGTCCCGACCCTTCGGGAGGGCGGGGGGTGAGGTCATTATAACAAATGAAAAACCAACCGATGCAGAACTAAAGATATTACACAAAGCCATTAAAAAAATTGAAGAAGATACAGAGCGGTTTTCTTTCAATACGGCCGTTTCAGCGTTCATGGTTTGCGTGAATGAACTGGCAGATATCAAATGCAATAAGAAAGAAATTTTAGAACCACTTGCCATCATGCTTTCATCTTATGCACCGCATATTGCAGAAGAATTGTATCATGCATTGGGCAATGAAGCAAGTGTGCTTGATGCAAAATATCCAACATTGAATTCAACATATTTAATCGAATCAACAAAAGAATATCCTATCAGCATAAATGGAAAATTGCGCACAACAATTAGTTTACCTTTAGACATCAATCAAAAAGATGCAGAGGAAATTGTTTTGCAAAACGACGTTGTAAAAAAATGGCTTGATGGTAAATCACCCAAAAAAATAATTTTTGTAAAAAGTAAAATGGTAAATGTTGTTATATGAAATATATAGTTACCAAAACAGCACTTATATTTTTTATGACAGCATTTGCTTTTTGCATGAATGCATGCAAATCATCAAACAGTAAAATAAAAAACGGAATTAAAATAGAGGAAAATGGGTTGCATGTTGAAGAAGCCTATCTTACCAATAATAATCAGTCATTAATCGGTGATGATAATAAAGTAGAGGTAGGTGAACGCGTTTCTTTACGTTTGGTAGTAACTGGCTGGACAATAAAAGACAATAAAGTTTTTTTAGACGCTTCACAAAAAACCACCACAAGCGAAGGCAGCACTTTGGCGTCTAGTCCTTCACTTTTTGGATATGTTTATGCAGGCGGCGCGGATCCGAACAGTGCAAAATATATAATGCTGTATCAAAATATTGGACGGCTTGATAAACATTACGATTATATTGAGATTTCGTTTAAAATATGGGATAAGATCAGTAACAAGTCTGTTTCGGGTTCGTGCAAATTGCATGTTGAACAACCATAACATCAGCTTAAATATTTTCCAACGATCGGCACACGTCTTCCTACGCCAAATGCTTTTTCAGATACGCGAATGATCGGGCAAAACTGGTTGCGTTTATACTCATTTGTATTCACAAGTTTTAAAGTGCGGTCAACGATTGCAGCATCAAAACCTAAGACTTTAATTTCATTCGGACCCAATCTTCTTTCAATATATAAATACAAAATTTTATCGAGTATAGAATAATCAGGAAGACTGTCTGTATCTTTTTGCCCGGGTCTTAGTTCTGCACTTGGTGCTTTTTGCAAAATATTTTTTGGAATGATTTCTTTATCACGATTCAGAAAATTTGCAAGCGCATAGATCTGCATTTTATAACAATCACCCAACACACTTAAGCCACCGGCCATATCACCATACAACGTTCCATAACCCGTTGCCAGTTCACTTTTGTTTGAAGTATTGAGTAAGATGTAACCAAACTTATTTGCAATCGCCATTAATAAATTGCCACGCGTTCTGCTTTGAATATTTTCTTCTGCTACAGAAAAAGGCAAATCTTTAAAAACAGATTTTAATGTTTGAAGAAAGTCTTCATAAATTTTATCGATGTGAATGATGTCATACGGGTTATTCAAATTTTTGCTCAACTGCTCTGCGTCTTTTACAGAATGTTCGCTTGAATAAGGCGAAGGCATTAATATCGCTCTTACATTTTCATTGCCCAACGCTTCGCATGCCAGCGTTAAAACAACTGCACTATCAATACCACCCGAAGAACCAAGAATGGCTTTGCTGAATCCCATCTTTTTAAAATAATCACGAATGCCAAGCAGCAATGCCTGGTGCACCATCTCAATATTCATTTCAGGCTGAAATTCTCTTACACTTAGTTCTGCGTTTGGCAAATGTTCTGCTGTTTCAATAATGGGTGCATCAATTGTTCCATCGTCTTTTACAACAACTGTTTCAAACGCTTCTTTAAACATGGGCAGTTGCTTGCAAAGATTTCCATGTTTATCAAATACGAGCGAACAGCCATCAAAAACAATCTCGGTTTGGCTGCCGATGGCATTGCAATAAAACATCGGCAGTTTATATTTCAACACGTTTAATTTGATCGTTGCTTTACGATCTTCATGATGTGTGTAATCAAAAGGTGAAGCGCTGATGTTAAGCATCAGGTCAGGGTTTTGCTTCATTAAGATATCCATCGGGCAAATGCGATACAAAGGATTGT
>DASZUY010000192.1:0-8876 GCA_035547495.1 Parafilimonas sp.
AGTAAATTTCGAATGACCGTTCATTAATTTTTGTCGTAAGCATGCAACCTTCATAGATCGGAATTTTTTCACCGTAAATACTTTCTAATTGTATAAATGCAGTCGGATCATTCGCCCAATACAAATCGTGATTGCCAAAAATTTTTATAAAGCGTTTTTGTTGCTCAAACAATTTTTCTCTTTTGAAAGAACGATGGTTATATTTCTTCACCTGGAAAATATTATTTTCCCAAAGCTCTTCACCATCACCGAGATTGATGAAGAAATAATCTTCATCAAAATAATATTGCAATGCGTTTACATAATTATTCTCGCAAACTGCAAAATCATCCGCATGATTTTTTCTGCCTTTATGCTCATCAGAAAAAATAATGAATTTGTCTTTTGCACAATCGAACGGAATGATCAAACCTTTCTTCTCATTGCCTTCAACAATTTTTTCATGAAGTTCAGTTAACGAATCAAATACGCGCTGCTTATCGGGTCGTGAAGAAAATTTATCAGCTAACTTAATAACGGGCTGCCTTAATAATTTTTGTAAAACGTTCATCTTGAAAATTCAAATTAAATATTGTTATTCAGGCAGCAAATTTTAATTGCAAATAGTTAGTTATGCAACTAAATTTGTTTCACATTATTTTTTATGAAACGTTCAATTAAGAAAGTTGCCGTGTTGGGCAGTGGTGTGATGGGTTCAAGAATTGCTTGCCATTTTGCAGGTATTGGAGTGCAGGTTTTGTTGTTAGATATTGCGCCCAAAGAAGGTGCGGATAAAAATAAAATTGTGAATGATGCATTGCAGACTGCCATCAAATCAAATCCATCGCCTGTTTATACAAAAGATGTTATTAAGAAAATAACAACTGGCAATTTTGATGATAACTTAAAAGATATTTCAAGTTGTGATTGGGTGATTGAGGTTGTTGTTGAACGGCTCGACATCAAACAACAACTCTATGAAAAAGTTGAACAATTTCGCAAGCCCGGAACATTGATCACAACAAATACTTCAGGCATTCCTATTCATCTATTATCACAAGGCAGGAGTGATGATT
The DNA here is from genome assembly GCA_035547495.1 of Parafilimonas sp. Lineage (GTDB taxonomy): Bacteria > Bacteroidota > Bacteroidia > Chitinophagales > Chitinophagaceae > Parafilimonas. The sequence continues at coordinate 1,056 of DASZUY010000192.1, forward strand.
TTAAAAAGCATTTTTGCGGAACACATTTTTTTAATCCGCCGCGTTATCTGCGTTTGCTTGAAATAATTCCTGCACCGGAAACTGATACAGATGTAGTAGATTTTTTAATGCATTACGGCGATTTATTTTTGGGCAAGACAACAGTGCTTGCAAAAGATACGCCTGCATTTATTGCAAACAGAATTGGCGTGTTTGGAATTATGGCGGTGTTTAAAACGATGGAGAAATTAGGTTTAAGTATTGATGAAGTGGATGCATTAACAGGACCGATTATCGGCAGACCAAAATCGGCAACATTTAGAACGGCAGATGTTGTGGGCATTGATACATTGGTAAAGGTTGCAAAAGGTGTTGAAGAAAATTGTGCAAACGATGAAGCAAAAGATTATTTTAAAATTCCTGCGTGGTTAGAAAAAATAGTTGCAAATAATTGGCTGGGTGATAAAACAGGGCAAGGATTTTTTAAGAAAATAAAATTGCCTGTAACAGAAGGCAGTCCTGAAGAAAGAAAAACGGATAAGGAAATTCATACACTCAATTTAAAAACACTGGAATATGAGCCGCGTAAAAAAGCGTCATTTGCTTCTGTAAAATCTGCGCAGTTAATTGATGATGCAAATACAAAATTGAAAAGTTTGTTTTATGCGCAGGATAAAGCCGGTGAGTTTTATCGTGATATGTTTTTCGCTTTGTTCTCTTATGTGTCGCATCGTATTCCTGAAATTAGTGATGAGTTGTATAGAATTGATGATGCAATGAAAGCCGGCTTTGGCTGGGAAACAGGCGCATTTGAAAGCTGGGATATTGTTGGCGTTGCAAAAACAACCGAGGCAATGAAGGCAGCCGGTTACAAAGTTGCATCATGGGTGGATGAAATGATTGCAAACGGCAATACATCATTTTATAAAACAGAAAACAATAAGAAATTATATTATGATGTTGCAAGCAAAACATATAAGCCAATTCCATCAGCAGATAATTTCATCATCTTGGAAAATTATAAAAACAATATTGTCTGGAAGAACAATAATGCATGGTTGTATGATATTGGTGATGATGTGGTAGCGCTGCAATGGAATACAAAAATGAATACGATTGGCAGCGAAGTTTTACAGGCATTGAACAAGAGCATTGAAATTGCTGAATCGAAATATAAAGGATTAGTTGTTGCTAACAGCAGCGCCAATTTTAGTGCGGGTGCAAATGTTGGAATGATCTTCATGTATGCTATTGAACAGGAATATGATGAACTCGATATGGCGATTCGCTTGTTTCAAAATTCTATGATGCGTGTGCGTTATTCATCTGTTCCGGTTGTTGTGGCGCCGCATGGTTTAACGCTTGGTGGCGGTTGTGAAATGAATTTACATGCTGATAAAGTTTTTGCTGCTGCCGAAACGTATATTGGTTTGGTTGAATTAGGTGTTGGTGTTATTCCCGGCGGTGGCGGTACAAAAGAATTTGTGTTGCGTGCAGCAGATGAAATGCATGAAGATGAACCGGAAACCATCACATTAAAAAATCGTTTTCTAACCATTGCAACTGCAAAGGTTGCAACATCTGCGTTTGAAGGTTATGAACTTGGCATTTTGCGTAAAGGTCATGATGAAGTAGTGATGAATATGGACAGAAGAATCGGCGAAGCAAAAAATGCAGTGATTGAAATGTATGACCAGGGTTATGTGCAACCCGTTCAACGAAAAGATATTAAAGTGTTAGGTCGATCTGCATTGGGTGCATTGTATGCAGGCATTAACGGCATGTGGCGTGCAGGTTATGCAACTGATCATGATGTAACTGTCGCAAAAAAATTAGCCTATGTTATGTGTGGTGGAGATTTAAGCGAACAAAGTTTCGTTAGCGAACAATACTTACTCAATCTGGAACGCGAAGCTTTTTTAAGTTTATGCGGAGAAAGAAAAACATTGGAAAGATTAGAAAGCGTTATCAAAAAAGGAAAGCCTGTAAGAAATTGATAATTATTCAGCCAGCTTTATAGTTCTACATTCATCTAATTTAAAACCCACCTTTAATGTTTTGTTGCAAGGCGAACATTTTTATTTTTCTAATTTAAAAGCTATACCTTTTCTCATTAATTCAAACAACAAAACAACTTTTTATGAAACAACTTTCGCTTGCCACATTTATAATGTGTGCACTTGTTGCATGCAACACTGCAACCAATTCATCAAACACAAAAGATACAACTGCATCAACTAATGATACAGCAATGAGCCAGAATGTTACGTATGCTTATCCTGTTGAATACTCCAGCGATTTTTCTATTGGCGATCCAAAATATGCGCAAATGGTGCTTGATCTTTGGAAAGATTATGATAACAATACGTTTGACAATCACAAGGATTATTTTGCTGACACAGTTACCATGGATTTAGCGGGTGGGAATTCGTTAGTGAACGTTTCCAAAGATTCAGCACTTAATAGCGTAAAAAGATATCGCGGCAGTTTAAAGAATGCTGTAAGTTCAGTGGAAGTGCTCACCAGTTTAAAACCCAAAGGAAAAGATGAATCGTGGGCTTGTGTTTGGGGAAAGGAAGTTGATACATATAATGACGGTAAAATGGATTCTGTTTTCCTGAATGAGAACTGGGAATTCAATAAAGATGGCAAAGTTATTTATATGGCGCAATACCAGGCGATGCCATCAAAACCCAAAAAATAATGTAACTGCTTTGGTTGAAGATCTTTAACAGTAACTGGCATGATTCTTTTATTATTTATTTCATTGTATAACTTTTAAAACATTGTTTTATGGCATACGATAGAAAAGATTCAAACGAATATTCAACTTTAAGTAATGACATTCAAAGTGACCTTTCTGCAAAAGAAGGTCCGTCAGAACCGTTAGGAAAAGCAGATAACGATCATCCGATTTCTCAGCCTTATAATGAGGATATCCAAACGCAGTTAGCGGCGAAGAGCACACAGAAAAAAAATAAAAACGATAAGAACAGTAACAGTACCAAATCGGGTATGTAAAGATTATGGGTCAATAATAACATAGGAAGAAGTATAAACTTTTACCTAAGTTTATCCATCCGGTTAGCAATTAGCATTGCTAACCGGTTTTTTTATGTGTTGTGTGTAATGTGATAAACAATATAATCGCCCGGCTGAAAATTAAAAGTTTCTCTTCTGCTTAATTTTTTTGGCTCGCCGGAAAACAGGTCAACATAACTTCCTGTAACGGCAGGATGATCAATATGGAAAGTTGCCGCATCTTTTCCAAGATTCATAAGCACTAATAGTTTGTGATTTTGTCTTCTGCATAAATAAGCCAAAACATTTTCACAATCAGTTTTCAACATTAATACCGATGCACTTTCCTGCAGCGCTTTATTTTTTTTGCGAATGGTTAAAAGTGTTTTATAAAACTCGTGTAGTTCAATATTTCCTTCCCAATCAATAAAATCTTTTTCAAAAAACTCCAGGCGTTTTTTATTTGGCTTTTCCTGGCCTGAGTAAATTAATGGAATGCCCGGCCAAGTACAACTAAATACCGCCATTGCTTTTGCGCATTCGCCATACTTTTCATATTCAGTGCCGTGATAAGTATTTTCATCGTGATTAGATGTGAACAATAATTTTCTTGAACCGATTGGGTATTGCGAATAATTCTGCAGCAGCGGTTTTATTTCATCCATCTTTATTTCATCTTTAAAATATTTATCAAATGCGCGCATTACTTCCCATCCATAAGTAAGATCAAATGCTTCATGATAATTTAATATTTCGCATTCTGCTAACCAGAATAAACATTTTACTGCATCACATTCGCCGCGTGCTTCCACCCAAAAATCAATTGGTACTGTTCGCGCCATATCGCAGCGAAAACCATCAATATCAAAATTCTGAACCCAATGTTTCATCGCATCTATCATGCCTTTACGCAAGGCAGGAATTTCATAATTCAAATCAATCACATCTACCCAACCATATAACTCTGTAAAGTTTCCCGCTTCATCTTTTCGGTACCAGTCTGCGTGTTCTTTCGTCCACTGGTGATCGTAACCCGTATGATTTGCCACCCAATCGATGATCACTTTCATGTCAAAAAAATGCGCTGTCTTTATCAGCTCTCTAAAATCATCTTCGGTTCCGTAAGCAGGATCAATATTCGTGTAAGAACTTGCAGCGTAATAACTGCCCCAGGTGCCTTGTCTTTTTTCTATGCTGATGGGCGTTATTGGCATAAGCCACAAAATATCAACACCCATATTTTTTAAACGGGGAATATGTTCTATAAATGCCTTAAAAGTTCCCTCATGTGTGTACTGCCTAACATTAACTTCATAAATATTTGTACCATTGCCCCAATCAATTATTGGAAAAGCTGTTGCCATTAAGAATGTGTTTGTTTAGATTACTATAAAATTTCAAGTTTTATACCAACACTTTCAAAACAATAGAATATAGTTATTATGATATTAGCATATATTTTGATAATAAATAGTGATAAATTATTACTTTTAAATTATGGGAATCAGTGAAATTTACAGGGATGATATAATTATATTTTATGCTGATGATGACCAGGATGACCGCGATACATTTACAGATGCTTTGAATGAAGTTTATGATGCATCTAAATTATTTACACATGAAGATGGTGATGATTTGCTAAATGCATTAAACAACCCGCCTCCGAGAGCCACTATTGTATTTGTAGATCTAAATATGCCGGGTAAAACGGGTTTTGAAGTGATAAAAGAGATTAAGAACTCTCACAATTTACAGGATCTTCCAATTGTAGTAGTTTCCACGTCAAGCGATGAAAAAACAATAAAAGCCACAAAAGAACTTGGTGCTAATTTTTATATTCCGAAGCCCACTAACTATAACGATCTTAAAAAATCTATTAACTACGCATTAAATATAGATTGGGGAACTTTTAAGCCGCAACTTTACGATTTTGTTTACAGGTATAATTAATCCTGCATAATGATTGAAAAAGCAACTGTACCAATAAGTACACATACTTTTTTACATAATCTTCGTACAAATACTTCTCAGCTTCACCAAAGCCTTGAGAAATTACCGTTGTCGCAAAAACTTACGGCTAAGGATTTATCAGTAAAACATTATATAGAATATTTAATGCTGATGAAAGAGGTGATATCTTATACCGAGAAAAATATTTTTCCATTTGTAGCAAATGTGATAACAGATATTAATGAAAGAAGAAAGCTGCCTTTGATTGAAAGCGACCTTCAATATTTTAGTGCGTCTGTAAATTTAATTTCAGATTTTAATTATGAAACAAGTTCAGAAGTGAACGAAGCTTTCGCATTGGGTATTATGTATGTAATTGAAGGTTCTTCTTTGGGTGGCACGGTGTTGTTTAAAAATGCAGCAACGATATTGAATGTTACTGAAGAAAAAGGCGGTTCTTATTTTGCGGGTTATAAATCTAAAACCGGCAGCATGTGGAAAATGTTTTTAGACAAGCTGTGTGAATACGAACAAAAAACAAATAATGAAGTAGAAATAATAAATGGTGCAAATGTTGCTTTTAAAAGCATTTATAATTTTATGAATAAGGCTGATATTAAATGAAGATAAAAGACATTGTAAATCGGGATATTGTAAACCTTACAAATTGCGAGCACGAGCCAATACATATTCCGGGCAGCATTCAACCGCACGGTTTTTTAATTGGTGTGAAAGACGATGATTACACCATTGATTTTTGCAGCGAAAATTGTTCTCATTACACAGGCAAACCGCATCGTGAATTTTTAGGAAGTTCTTTTCAATCTGTTTTTGGAAAAGAAGCTGAACAGGGTTTAAAAAATTACATAGCGAACATTTCTCCGCTAACATCATCTCCTTTAATAATTAATTATCAGCACAAACATTTTTTCTGCAGTGTTCATAAGAGCAATAATATTTTTATTATTGAAGCCGAAAATATACCTGAACAGGAAAAACTTTCTCCGAATTCTTTTGAACAAACACGCCAATTTCTTGAACAGGTTGAACAAACAAAAACTTTAAAACAACTATGCGATTCAGTTGCGCAAAGCACACGTGAGATTACGGGTTATGATCGCGTAATGATATATCGCTTTGATGAAGATTATAACGGTGAAGTGTTTGCAGAAAGCGTGCGTGAAGATTTAGAACCTTTTATTGGATTGCATTATCCGCACACGGATATTCCAGCACAGGCAAGGGCTTTGTATTTGCGAAACCTGATGCGTTTAATTGTTGATACTAACTACAAGCCTGTTGCCATTTATACAATTGACAGTGCAACAGAGAAAAATCTTGATTTAAGCAATTCGCTCTTAAGAAGTATATCGCCTATTCATATACAGTATTTACAAAACATGGGTGTGGGCGCAACGCTTACCATATCACTTATTCACCAAAACAAGTTGTGGGGATTAATTGCGTGTCATCATTATTCACCAAAAAACCTTTCGCATTCGTTGCGTATTGCTGCGCAGTTGCAGGGTTATTTTTTAACTTCTCAAATCGATGTTCGCCAATCGAATGAAGAATATGCTATTGCAAAAAAATCGAATGAGGCGCTTGAAAAATTTCTTTCTAAATCGTTTGAAAATAACAATGCATCTTTTTCTGAAATTATAAACACACCGCAACTGCTTGAGATTTGCAATGCAACAGGCGTGTGTATTTGCATTGATGATGATATTTATAAAAATGGTAAAACACCACCGGATGATTTTATACAAACTGTGGCAAAAAGGCTTTCTGAAGAATATAAGCATAGCGGTTTTGACACGACTAATATTTCTTCAATTATTGGTGAGGCAAAAGATTACAGTGCTGTAATGTCTGGTATAATTTATTATTCATTAAGTGCAACAAATGAAGATTGTATTATTTGGATGCGGGGTGAAACAATCACTGAAGTTAATTGGGGCGGCGATCCAAATAAAGCAATAATTAAAGATGAAAAAGGTTTGCATCCGCGAAAATCATTTGAATTATGGAAAGAAATTCTTCGCTATAAAAGTAAACATTGGCTTAAGCCGGAATTAAGCGCTGCGGCAAGTTATGCATACACTTTGCAAAAGCATGTTAGTACGCTTAAGCTAAGTGAAGAAGAAGAAAAATACCGTAAGCTTACAGAAGTTTTGAAAGAAAATAATGAAGAGCTTGAAAACATTAACTGGATAAGCACACATGATTTGCAGGAGCCTTTGCGCAAAATTCAAATGATGGCATCGCGCATTATGGGTGCTGAAGAAAATACAATACCGGCAAAGATGAATGACCTTGTTATTCGCATGAATAACTCCGCCGGAAAAATGCAAACTTTATTAAAAGATATTCTTAGTTATACAAGAATAAAAAGCACAAAAGACAATACTGAAAAAGTTGATCTGAATATGTTGGTTAAAGAAGTAGTATCAGATTTTGAAGAAAATATAAAAGATAAAAAAGCAACAATAACTGTAAACCCGTTGCCTGTTGTAAATGGCATTCCTTTTCTGCTGAAACAGCTTTTTATTAACCTGCTGATTAACGCATTAAAATTTTCTGATAAAGAAAGACAACAGCAAATTAAAATTGATGCTGGTGAAACAATTTTAGATAATGGCAGGCACACAGGTGAATTTTATAGAATCACTTTTTCAGATACGGGTATTGGTTTCGAACAAAAATTTGCAGAATCGATATTTAATATTTTTAAAAGATTGCATAATCAAACACAATACGAAGGCTCCGGAGTTGGACTTGCATTGTGTAAAAAAATAATGGCAACACATAACGGCTTCATAACTGCAGAAGGACAACCTGGCGCAGGGGCGAAGTTTGAATTATATT
>DASZUY010000193.1:0-5046 GCA_035547495.1 Parafilimonas sp.
CTATGAACACGGCAGCACGCATACGTACTTGCTGCAGCGAATTAAACCAGCGATACCTTGCATCAAAAGATTTTATTAAACATGCAACACTTGATGAATCGCAAATAGAAAGTCTTGGTATGGTTGAATTAAAGGGGAAAACGAGAGAAATAGAATTGTTTGCACTGAAAATTTAATTACAGGAACTTCAATGATATTAATAACAATTTTGCAATCGTCCATTCACTATTCACTACGCACAATATTCACTTCCCGCTCTAGCTCAACATTAAATTTATTTTTTACGCTGCGCATAATTTCTTCAGACAACTCGAAAATCTCTTCACCCGTAGCGTTATTATAATTAACCAGCACTAATGCCTGCTTTGCATGAACGCCTGCATCGTTTTTACGGTAACCTTTCCAGCCACATTGTTCAATCAACCAGCCTGCGGCGAGCTTTATATGTGATTCATTTGTTGCATAACCGGGGATTGACGGATAATCTATTTTCAAATCATCAAAATGTGTTTTTGTAATGATTGGGTTTTTAAAAAAACTTCCTGCATTACCAATTTGTTTTGGATCGGGCAACTTACTTGTTCGAATATTTATCACTGCTTGTGAAATAGCTTGAATAGACAATTGCTGCACATTCATTTTTTCCAGTTCTTGTTCAATTGCACCATACGAAGTATTGAACACGGGTTGTTTATTTAACCTGAACATTACATCAAGAATTACAAATTCATTTTTATATTTTGTTTTGAAAACACTTTCCCTATAACCAAATCCACAATCATTCGCGCTAAATGTGTGAACAGATAAATCCTTCCTGTTCAAAGCCTCAAGACTTTCAAAAACATCTTTCAGTTCCACACCATATGCACCAATATTTTGCATGGGAGATGCACCAACATTACCTGGAATCAAACTTAAGTTTTCAAGTCCTGCATAATTATGGTTGATGCAATGCATCACAAAATTGTTCCAGTTCTCTCCGGCCGCTGCTTTTGCATAATAATGATGTTTATCTTCTTTTACCAACTCAATTCCATGCAATTCATTTTTCAAAACGATGCCATCAAAATCTTTTGTAAACAAAATATTACTGCCACCACCGAGGATGAGCTCTGCGTTTTGTGTTTTGTGTTTTAAATTGAGCAGTTCCCTCAATTCATCAATGTTTGCAAATCTTGCGAAGTATTTTGCTTTTGCATCAATGGAAAAAGTATTGAAAGGTTTGAGTGAGATGTTTTCTTCTATGTGTAATGCCATAATTATAATCAAAGTTATTGCTTACATAATTTATAGAAAGAGAGAAGTGATAAAGTAATTCGCCTTTTGTTATTAATTCAACGCATATTTTTACCGAATGAAATTTTTATTTTCTTTCATAGCAGTTTTGTGCTTAGCCCAGCTTTCTTCTGCGCAAGATTCAACCCAAATTATTCCCGGCGCTTACCGCATGAATGTTTATGTGCCTTTACTAAAAGGTAAGCGCATTGGTGTTTTTGCAAATCAAACATCGGTTGTGGGCAAAACAAATTTGATTGATACTTTATTAAAGCAAGGAGTTAACATCACAAAAATATTTTCTCCCGAACATGGTTTTCGCGGCAATGCGGATGCCGGTGCAAAAACAGATAGTTATATTGATTCTGCAACACACATTCCCGTTGTTTCTTTATACGGCAAAAAATATAAAGCCACTGCAGAAGATTTTACTGATGTTGATATACTCGTTTTTGATATTCAGGATGTGGGTGTTCGGTTTTACACTTACATTTCTTCACTGCAATATTTTGTTGAAGCAGCTTGTGAGAACAGCAAACCGCTGATGATTTTAGATCGACCAAATCCAAATGGATTTTATGTAGATGGACCTGTACTCGATACAAATTATAAAAGCTTCGTCGGCATGCAACCAGTGCCTGTTGTTTATGGAATGACAATTGGTGAATATGCAATGATGATTGCAGGCGAGGACTGGCTTTCAACAGAAACTGCAAATAAAAAATATGACTGGTATAAAACACAGGCGCAAAACTCTGTTGATACACCGTTTCATTTTTTGGTGATCAAATGTTTGAATTATGATCATACGAGCAAATATCAATTGCCCGTAAAACCTTCGCCTAATTTGCCCGATATGAATTCTGTTTACTGGTATCCTTCTACTTGCTTTTTTGAAGGTACAAATTTGAGTGAAGGCAGAGGAACAGATAAACCATTTGAAATTTTTGGCGCACCATCTTTGCCAAAAAATATGTATGCATTTACACCTGTTTCAAAGGCGGGTGCTACTTCACCAAAATATGTTAATCAAACTTGTTATGGCTGGAATGTAAGTGATAGCTTATCGCCTGCGAAGGATGGAAAAATTCATCTTCAATATTTAGTTGAAGCTTATAAATTATTTCCTGACAAAGACAGTTTTTTCATCAAACCAAAATCTGGAAAAGCCACAGATTATTTCTTTAATAAACTTGCAGGCAGTGGCACGCTTATGCAGCAATTGAAAGATGGAAAAACAGAAGATGAAATTCGTGCAAGCTGGCAACCGGCGCTTGAGGCATTTAAAAAAATCAGAAAAAAATATTTGCTGTATAAAGATTTCGAGTGAGTAATGAGAATCGTTAAACATCAATCGTGAATTGCTATAAAATTTATAATGAGTAATTAGTAATGAGTATTGAAAACCAGGAATCAGAAATCAGAAATCTCAAAATAATTTTCATGGGCACGCCTGAATTTGCTGTTGCATCTTTGGATGCATTGGTAAATGCAGGATATAATATTGTTGGTGTTGTTACTGCGCCGGATAAACCTGCGGGCAGAGGAATGCAATTAAATGAAAGTGCTGTAAAAAAATATGCAGTTGAAAAAGGTTTAAAAATCCTTCAGCCTGAAAAATTAAAGAATCCTCAATTTATAAATGAACTAAAATCTTTACACGCTGACATGCAGGTTGTAGTTGCATTTCGCATGTTGCCTGAAATTATTTGGAACATGCCGCAGATGGGAACAATAAATGTGCATGCTTCCTTATTGCCGCAATATCGCGGCGCGGCGCCAATTAACTGGGCAATTATAAATGGTGAAATAGAAACCGGTATTACCACTTTTAAATTGCAGCATGAAATTGATACAGGCAATATTTTATTGCAGGAAAAGATTTCAATCGGTGAAAAAGAAACGGCAGGCGAGCTACATGATAAACTAAAATTGCTCGGCGCAAAAGTTCTTGTAAAAACTATTCAGCAAATTGAAGGCGGAAATTTAAAGGAGCATCCTCAATCCGAAATCCTGAATTCGAAATCCGAAATTAAGCATGCGCCAAAAATTTTTACGGAAACCTGTAAAATAGACTGGAACAAAAACGCAGATGAAATTTATAATTTGATTCGCGGCTTATCGCCTTATCCATGTGCATTTACTTATTTAAATGAGAAAATGTTGAAAATTTATTTCGGAGAAAAAGAAATTACGAATCATTATTATGCAAACGGAGATGTTCAATCAGACAATAAAAAATATTTAAAATTTGCGTGTGCAGATGGTTTTATTCATTGCACAGACATTCAACTGCAGGGAAAAAAGCGCATGAAGGTGGACGACTTTCTGCGCGGTTATAAAATAGAAAAATAATTATTCAGTTAAAGAGCCTGTTTTAAGATGCTGCGCAAGTTTCGCGGCTTTTTCGCGTGCCTTTGTTTCATCTTCTGCATGAATGATTGACCAAATTGTATCTCCTGTTTGTTCTTCTAAGAATGTGTCGTTTGAAGGTATTTCTTCTTTGGTGGGTTTAACTGATTTTACTTCGAACTTTATAATTTCTGCGCGAAACTTTTGCATAAATGTTTTAGGAGACTTAAGCATAAGCCTTGCCAAACTTAACTGCGCAATAACACACTTATATAATTATTCTGAGAGGGAAAATTGTTACCCGGTTATTCTTCCGTTGTTTTCGTGTTCTTAAGGTCCATTATGTTTAAAGCCAATGCAAAATTGGTAACGATGCCGGGAAATGCCATCCATAAAAAACCAGGATAAACAATAATAATAACAATGAGTATCACTATCCACATTAAGAGATACAACCAATATTTTGCTGAAGATTTTTTACCAGGCATTGCTTTAGTTTTTGCAAAAATAAGATTGGAAAGTAATGCTGAAAAAATTATTTATCTCTAAAATGATAAGTAAATAAATGTAAGCTCACACTTTTAAACAGCTACGGCTTTGTGAACTTTTCCTTGTAATTGTGTACCGCATCCGTAATTACATCAAGCGCTTTTGCTTTATCCCCAAACTCTTCCACAATAACTGTTTTCTTTTCGAGCCGTTTATATTCCTCAAAAAAATGACGCAGCTCTTCAAAAAAATGACGCGGCAATTCTTCTATATTGTTATAGTGGTTTACACCGGGATCATGGTTGGCAACCGAAATAATTTTATCATCGGCGTCACCATTATCAACCATTTGCATAACGCCGATTACTTTAGCTTCCATTAATGTAAGTGGTTGCACAGGTAAAGATGTTATCACCAAAATATCCAGCGGGTCTTTATCATCGCCATAGGTTTGCGGTATAAAGCCATAGTTTACGGGATAATAAAATGATGAATAAATAACGCGATCTAATTTAAGTAAGCCGCTTTCTTTATCAATTTCATATTTACAACGCGAACCCTGCGAAATTTCAATGATAGCATTTACTATTCGTGGTGCTTTTTCTCCGCTTGGCACACCATGCCACGGATGCATAACTGTCATCATAAAATAATTTTTATTTGTTGGGATGGTAAAAAAGTACGTTTACTTTTTCCATCGTTATTAAACCACCTCTTTTGCTTTGTTCAAAAAGTTGCTGAATTACCGGAATGAATTTTTGAATGTTTTCGTTGGTGTCAACAATCTCAACAATGATGGGCAAATCTGCAGAAATTTCTATCAATCTTGCTTCGTGTATTACACTGCTTGCACCAAAACCCATAATGCCACGCAACACGGTAGCACCGGCAATTTTATTTTTTCTTGCTTCTTTTACAATGCATTCGTAC
>DASZUY010000194.1:0-19719 GCA_035547495.1 Parafilimonas sp.
ATTAATAATAAAAACAAATTCTTTGTTGGTTGATTTATTGCGCATGATTAATTCAACAGTTCTTGGATTGTATGGTGATGCATACCCAACATTTTCAATATTCAATGTAAATGAAAATTGCATACCTGCTTTCACTGCATCTTTTGGAAAAATTGCATTGCGCAACACAAAACGATATCCCAAGTTTTTTTTGATGGCGTCCATGCAGCCGCCCGTTTGCCAATCATCATTCACATCATTATTATAAGCGCAGTTCAAAAAACTGTAATGCATGTTGCGCATTTCTGTTTGCGCTTTGCCTGCATTCTCACAATCGTTTTGCGGACTGTAAGTATCATCACATGTTTCACCACCAACAACAACATATTTTCCATCTGCTGCTGCATACGCATGCAAAATAGAATAAGCATCAGAGCTTGGTGAAGAAGAATTTCCATAATCATTATAAGTGCCATAATCGTTTGGCGATGAAAGAAAACAATCATTATGAAAACCAATTCTTGCTTCATCACTGCTGTCAAATGCTTCTGCATCTGTTAACGCTTTTGAAGAAGTTGGCGCATCAACACCATACACATAGCGTTGTTTCATTTGCGGTGTGCGCACCTGGATCATCCTGCTTTGCGGCAATGCATCTAACAATGCTTTTAATACTTCATTTTTATCGCTCCAGTTTTTATCAGTGAGTTTTCCTTTACCGTTAGATGAAGGATCGCCGAAATAATCGCTGTAATAATTTTCACCCCAGGTTCCAACAAAACCCATTTGTATGCATGCAATCACATCAGCGTTATCTTGTAACAAAGGTTTTAACTGTGCAATTTGATTTAGTACAATATTCTTTGGCGCATCACCGTAAGGCGGACAAATAAAGCCTTCCGGGCAAGCGCCGCTGTTTTGAGTAATGGTATAACAAAATCGAAGTATCAGTTTTACACCAGCTTCACGCGCCGACTTAAAATCGTTTGTGATTTTATCTAATAAATCCTGCGATAAATTTTTATTTGTATAACCTTTTAAAACTATATCGCGAAAAACAAGCGTGCTATATACTTTATAATTTCCATCATCTGCTTTTTGCAATGTTCTCCATTGCTTCATTTGTTCAACATTAAGCGGCTCGTAGTTGTTTGCATACGTTTCTGCTACGCGATAAAAACCACGTTCAGGATTTGCAAAATCAGAATCGCTTTCAACATAAGAAACGGTATCAACTGCAGGCGGTGTATATGTTGCAGGGTTATCGAATTTACTGCAGTTAGAAAAGAAACTTATAGACAGGAAGCAAAAAATAATTGATGTAAGCACTGACTTGTTTTTCATGTGTTTTATTTAGACCTCATTCGAACCCTGCTTGCCGACGAGCAGGCTTCTCCAAAGAGAAATGCAAGAAGAATCATCAAATTTTTTAAGCTAAATCAATGTGTCACAAGTCCTCTCCTTTGGAGAGGATTTAGGTGAGGTTATTGTTAATCATCATTCACTCATATCAAGCAAAAAAGAATTGCTTTCTAAATCAGGCGAAAATCCAATCTCAGCACTCCAATCATTTGCTGCTGCCTGCACACCAATTCGCACAGCTTTGCCTGTTAAACCTTTTATTTTACTTCGGCTGATTGCCCACTCAAATTTTTGCACGTTACCATCCTGCACAACAGTTCCCATCTTAAAAAATTCACTTATTGATTGTGGCTGATAGTTACCAAAATCCTGCTGCTCTGTTCCAATAAAATAGTATGGATCAAGCCAATCATCAAACACCGTTCCTTCTAATAAAATTTCATACGCACCACCAGGAATGTCGCCTGTTAATAAACCCGTTGTTATATCATTATCTGCATCTAAATAAACATCGTAAATATTACCGGCTGCCTTTGTTGTGTTTTGTTCGAAATAGAGATAGATATAATTCGCATCATAATCATACTTTGCTTTAATGAAGTTGCCGGACTTCGGACCCGCAAGAACAACATTGTGCGTAACTGTATCCCAGTCTGAAAGTGTTTTATCATCCAGTTTTATAGCTGAAGTTTTTGCGATATGAATTACGGTGGATGCTTCTGCTTTTGTTCCATCACTTGCAGTTGCATATAAGGTAGGAACATATTTTCCTTTGCCCGGATAAGTATGTGTTGGGCTTTCTTCGGTAGATGTTGTGCCATCACCAAAATCCCATTCATAGGTTGAAGCACCTTTCGATTCGTTCGTGAATGTTACCGTTGCACCATCAATACTTACACTATAAAAAACGAATGGCTGCGGTTTATTAGAATCTTTTTTGCAGGAAGAAAAATTGAATGCTGCAAACAGTGCAATCATTACAATAAATAAATTTGATTTTTTCATGTTGAATATTTTTGACCTGCTATAATTTTATCTTGACTTTGGCTAAAGCCAATTTTTTTTCTTTTTTAACCCAAGGCTTAAGCCTTGGGTTAGTTCGTTTATATAATTCGGCTTTAGCCGAAGTGTATTTAAAATTATTTTCATTAACCATAACACAGCTTTACGGATTCTGCACACACAATGGATTACTCTGCACTTCATCAATCGGGATATAATAAATAATGCGCGGGTCATCCGGCTGAATAATTTCATTCGGATAACCTGTTGGCGCTTTCGACAAATCAATATCCGTTTCTTTTAGCCCCGGCAAATGATAACCCCAGTATGTTCTGTTCATCGGCAATTTATTTCTGTAAACATCATATGTTCTCTGTCCTTCAAATGCAAGCTCCATGCGTCTTTCATTTAACACAACCTGCAACGCTGTTGTACCTGCCGGCACAACTCCATTATATAAACTTGATTTTAATCCGCGGTTTTTTCTAATTGCGTCCACATCATCCAACGCATCCTTTGTGTTACCCAATTTTGCATTTGCTTCAGCACGGTTCAAATACATTTCTGCAAGACGAAACATAATTGGCGAGCTCAATGTTGGGCTTCCATCCTGGAAAGAAAATTTTGTGATATAATAAATAGGAATGCCATTTTTTTCCTGGATGTCGCCATTGCCATCTTTCAACGGAACAATATATTTCCAGCGCACATCTTCAGGATGCGCACTCATTAGATCGCGAATAGATGGAGAAGCATATTCTTCGCCCCAACCACTGTTTCCATCAGAATAAATCATTGAAGCAATGGAACCAAACTTTCCATAATCTTCTTTCGCTGTAAATGCAATGCAAAAAATTGTTTCGCTGCTTTGCGCTGCATTTGCAAACAAACTCGGATATTGGTTTGCTGTGGCGAGTGAAAAATTTCCTGAGTTAATTACTTTGGTTGCATAATCTGCTGCATCTTTATTATCCTCCATATATAAATATGCACGCGAAAGCAAAGCCCAGGCTGCTTCTTTTGTTGCATACATTACGCCGCGTGATTGATTCATTAAACCTGCTGCCTTTTTTGCATCATCTACAATTTGATTATATGTTTCTTCAACCGTTGCTCTTGCTTTTTGTGAAGGATCATCAGTAGATGTTCTTAAAATAATTCCGGGCGCAGATTTATCCTGTGCATATGGTCTTGCAAATAATCTTGCCAAATTAAAGTTCGCAAACGCACGCAGAAAATAACACTCACCTATAAGTTGTTTCCGTGTTGGGTCTGTTGTGTTTGAATCAACGGCTGCAATAACTGTGTTACAATCATTGATAATTTTATATGAGATATACCAAAAATATCTTGTATTTGTTTGCGTTGGCGAATGATCTAAACTAAAACTATAAAACAATGGATCTTCTGTTACCTGACCACATGTAATATCATCACTTGCAAAATCACTCAACTGAAAATATTGCCGCAAATACATGTTGTTATCGTCTGCAGTACCATTAAATTCAACATGATCTTTAAACAAAGCATACGCGCCGTTCACAGCATTGGTTAAACCTTCTGTTGTTGATGTGAGTGTTCCTGTTGTGATGGAATCGCTGGGTGTAACATCTTTTATGCATCCACTTAAACTTATTGCAAACACAATGATCACTGCAGCAACATTTCGCGTTGAAACAATCTTCGGCATAAAAAATTTTATTGAATGATATATATAGTTTTTCATTTCAAATTAAAATTTAAAGTTGATGTTTAAAAGATACTGATGATTGTTGGGATACTTAAAATCACTAACACCAGGCGTTACAAATTCTGCAGGCTGAATAGTTGTTTGCGGATCTTGACCTAAAAATTTTGTAAACGTATAAACATTATCCGCAGAAACCGAAACAGCAATATCATCAAGACCTAAACGCTTTGAAAAACTTTGCGGTAAATCGTAACCCAAACTAATATTGCGTATTTGAATAAAGCTTCCATTCTTTAAATATCTTGTTGAAACTTCAACTGAATTAGCAGAATTCTGCGGACTTGGATTGGTTGCAATATCACCAGGCTTGCTCCAAATGCTGTAACCTGATGGCAGCACGATTTGATTATAATAAGGTTCGCTTCCATCGTTCATTACAAAACGCAAATCGTTGCTGTAAACTTTGTTGCCATATAAATAATATGCATTCACACTCAGCGAAAAACTTTTGTAAGTAAACGTGTTTGTAAAACCACCCTGGTATTTTGGTAAGGCAGAACCTACGTCTTGTAAAGTTGCATCTGCATAACTTGATGTTGCTTCTGTGCCGGTTATATTTCCATTATTATCTTTTGTAATTTTTTGCCACAAAGGCGCACCGGTTTGCGGGTCAACACCTAACCAAACGGGCATATAAAATTCATATAAATTTCCGCCATTTTCATAAATCTGCGAGATTGCCCAATCGCCTGTTTTTACAAATGGTGCCGGTAAATTTTTTAATTTATTTGTGTTGAAGCTGATGTTGAAATCTGTTGTCCATGAAAAATTTCTGCTTTGAATATTTTGTGTTGATAAAGAAATTTCCAATCCTTTATTCTGAATTTCACCTGCGTTTTCCCATCTTGTTTCAAACCCAACAGATAATGGTTGCGATACCTGCAACAAAAGGTTTTTTGTAAGATTATTATACACATCAACGGTTAAAGAAATGCGCTTGAAAAATTCTGCATCTAAACCGATGTTTGTTTGATGTTTACTTTCCCAGGTTAACCCAGGGCTTGGCAATTGCGAAGGGGTTGCTGCAGATTCATTATTATATTGACTCGTTAATGAATACAAACCAAGATAACGCGATGCACCGATATCCTGCGTGCCTGTTATGCCATAACCTGCACGAATTTTAAGATTGGTGATAACATGATTGTCTCTTAAAAAATCTTCGTTGCTTACAAGCCATCCTGCAGAAATTGCGGGGAATGAACCGTAGCGATTATTTTTTTGAAACGCTGTTGAACCATCTACGCGAAAAGAACCTGTAACAAAATATTTATTCTTGTAACTATAATTCACTTGCGAGATATAAGATATCAATGCTGATTCATCATAATATCCATTCACACTTAAGTTACTCGATACAACATTCAACACTTTTAAACCAAATGGCAAACCACGACCTGAGCCGCCAAGCGTTTCTGTTTTTCCGCCTTCAAACGCCATACCTGCAAGACCACTTATTTGATGATCGCCCAATTTGAAATTGAATTTTAAAAGGTCGTTTGATATGCCGCCATAGCTTAAAACATCATCATCTTCCAGGTAACCTGTGCCGTGATATTGTCCTGCAACATCGCCCGAATAATAACTGCTACTTTTACTATAGCTTGCCGAAATGCGATTAGTAGTTGAAAGCGTTAACCAGTTATTTATTTGATAATTAAAATCTAAATCATAATTCGCATCGAAGCCTTTGTATGGATGGTCTGAATTTGCAATCGTGTGAACCGGGTTTACTTTATCTCTGCTCCACCATTTGAAAGATGAATTTCCATCAACATAAATCGGATTACCTGCACTATCATAAGGATTATCCCACGGCAGATTTAAGAATGCATAATAAATATCATTGTAGTCATAACTCTTGCCGGTAACGCCACTTATATTAATTGTATTGGTTAATGATATTCTTGGATTGAAATGTACGGTTGAAGTTGCTCGCAAATTCGCACGCTGAAAATTTGTATTCATGAAAGTGCCGTTCTCATTATAATAAGAGGCGCTTAAATAATATTCGTTCTTTTCTGTTCTGCCTGAAATTGAAACATAATAATTCTGCATGAATGCAGGTTTGAAAATTGTTGTAAGCCAATTGTGATTTTGACTGTCTAAACTCGGCGGTCGTTCAGCATAAAATTTTAATAAATCTATTTTATAAGAGTTGCCTGTATCGGTTGGAATGTAATCGCGGTAAAATTCTTTGTGATAATTATATAGTTGATTTCCGTCCATCATATCAAGTTCACCAAAATCCGGCGTACGAAAACCTGTTGTTGCTTTTACTTCAATAGATGTTTTGTTTGACCTTGCTTTTTTTGTTGTAACAACAATAACACCCGCATTCGCCTGCGAACCATACATCGCTGTTGCGGCCGCATCTTTTAAAACGGTTATACTTTCAACATCGTTTGGGTCAAAGTTGCCACCGATAATTCCATCCACAACATACAATGGCGCTTGCGATGCGTTGATTGATGAAACACCACGCAATCTTATTTCAGCATTTGCACCCGGCACACCGGAACTATTCACCACTTGCAAGCCCGCAACTTTTCCCTGCAACATACTGCCTACATCATTTGTAGTAACATCTTTTAATTTTTTCTCATCAACAACTGTAACAGCACTTGTAAGCTCTCCTTTCTTTTTTGTGTTATAACCAACCACAACAACTTCATCTAAATTTTTATCTGTTTCAGTAAGCGGTATTATAATATTGTTTTCGTTTGCATTAACTGTAATCTGTTTTGATGCGAAGCCGATAGAACTAACTGTCAAACTAAATGCACCTGCAGGAACATCAATACTAAATCTTCCACTGTCATCTGCAATAACAGACCTTCCATTTTTAATGGTGATGGAGGCTTTGCTAACAGCAGACTGGTCTTTTTCAGAAATAACTTTTCCTTTAATCAGCCTGGTTTGCGCAACAGAAAATAATGTTAGCAGTAACAATGGAAAGAACAATATTTTTTTCATCTTGTGCTTTTTGTTTTGTTTTAGTTGTGCGATTAAGCAAACAATTACAGCTATAAATTCAAATTAGTTTTTTAAGTAGTTTGTTTGATAACAATGATAAACGCCCTGTCCAGTTAATAAGTTTCACACTCAAAACCAAAGATAACGAAAGAAATAAAAACAAAATAAAATTTTCAAAAAGTTTTTTATAGTTATTTTTATGAATGGTTCATCCAAAATAATTTCAATAAATTTCTTTTACAAAAACTAATGTTTCAAATGAAATCATCAAAACTGTGGCTGTTCTATGCATTGATCACAACAATATTTTGGGGTGTTTGGGGCGCATTTATTGAGATACCAGAGAAAGCTGGATTCCCTGCTACACTTGGTTATGTTGTATGGAGCATAACAATGATTCCATGTGCATTGGTTGCACTAAAAATTATAAACTGGAAACCCGAAACAGATAAACGTTCTGTGCTTTTAGGTTTAACAGTTGGTATATTAGGTGCCGGCGGACAATTGATTTTATTTGAAGCCTTGCGTGAAGGACCTGCCTATATTGTGTTTCCGCTTATTTCTTTATTTCCTGTTCTTACCATTATATTATCTGTTGCATTTTTAAAAGAACATACAAACAAAAAACACTGGATAGGAATTACGCTTGCAATAATTGCTGCAGTGTTTTTAGCGAATCCAAAATTATCAGGCAACGAAACAACAGGTAATAGCTGGTTATTATTATCTGTTGTAGTTTTTATTATGTGGGGATTGCAGGCTTATGTAATGAAGTTTAGCAATAACACCATGAAAGCAGAAAGCATCTTCATGTATATGACGATTGGCGCATTACTGCTCTCTCCTTTCGCTATATGGATGACAGATTTTTCTCAACCAATCAATTGGGGTTTTAAAGGACCTTATCTTGCATTCATCATACAAATATTAAATGCAATTGGTGCACTCACATTAGTGTATGCACTGCGTTATGGCAAAGCAATAATTGTAGTTCCGCTTTCCGGTTTATCTCCCGTTATCACAATTATCATTTCATTAATTATTTATGCAGTAATGCCAGGCACAATTCTATTGATTGGATTGATTATGGCTGCATTGGCAATTGTTTTATTGAGTGAGTGATGATGCGATCTTTAATCTGCAATCAACACTTCTACTCCTGCGTCTTCTAATCGCTTTTTATCGTCTGAAGGAATGTTTTTATCTGTAACTACTTTTTTTATTTTCTCAAGTCCACAAATAAACGCAAGGCTTTTTCTTTTAAACTTACTACTGTCTGTAACAAGAATTACTTCTTTCGAAATATCAATCATAATTCCATTCAAATGCGCTTCATCAATATTGGGTGTGAATATTCCCTGCTTTGTATCAAATCCATCTGTGCTTAAAAAAACTTTATCAACGTAAAAATTACGCAGGTTTTTTTCAGCCAGCGGTCCAACAAGGCTCATTGCATTTTGACGCAAATAACCACCGGGAATTATCACATTCACGTTTGGATAACCAATTAAAAGATTAGTAATATTAAGCGCGTTGGTGATAACATTAAGTTGTTTTATTTCGCTTACATGCTTTACAATTTCTGCAGTGGTTGTACCGCTGTCAATGATAATGGTATCGCCATCTTTAATTAATGAAGCAGCTTTTTTTCCAATGGCTGCTTTCTCGCTTGCATGCAGTTTATTTTTTTCTGTAATCCGCTGGTCAATGCCCACGTGATTTTCGGTATGAATAGCGCCGCCTCTTGCGCGCAACAGTAAATTTTTTCTTTCAAGATATTCCAGGTCGTTGCGAATGGTTACTTCGCTTACGTTAAACTCTTTACTTAATCTTGATACTAAAACTTCACCTTTTTCTTTTACGTTCTCAAGTATTTTTTTTCTTCTCGAAACCGTAAACCTTTCATTTCGCTGCGGCAGTGTTTTGCTTTTCTTCATTCAATAAAGATATTATTAGCGTGTAAGTTACTTTGATAATTCTTTCCTCGCAAGCAACCAAATTAATTTAAGGATAAGTTTTTGAAGATAAAAGAAAGATTTTGAAAGAAAATGTTTTATTTTATTATTTTTGTTTAACAAACTCGTTTTATGCACCTGCTTACGCTGAAGGAAGATTATCTAACGAAAAAAGGCGCTTTACATACAGCAAAAGAAATTTCAGGTCAACCGGAATTATGGAAGCAAGCTGCTGAAAGTTTTTATGCTCATGCAGATGCTATTCAAAATTTTTTAAACAAAGCTTACGCTGAAGCAGGTAACATTATTCTTACCGGAGCAGGCACAAGCGCATTTATTGGTTTGTCTTTGCATGGCGCATTTTTTCGCAATACGAAGATTATAACAACACCCGTTGCAACAACAGATATCGTATCACATCCACAAGATTATTTTAATTGCAATCAAACGCCTTTGATTATTTCTTTTGCGAGAAGTGGCAATAGTCCTGAAAGTTGTGCTGTCCTTGAACTTGCAGATAAATTTTCAAAAAAATGTTTTCATCTTATAATTACATGCGATAAAGATGGTGCGCTGGCAAAATATGAATCAAATAACCCATCTTATGTATTTGTTTTACCGGATGCTGCGAATGATAAAAGTCTTGCAATGACGGGCAGTTATTCATCTATGTTATTGGCGGGTTTGTTGATTGCTTATTTGGATAACAAAGAAGAATGCAAACAACAGGTTGCTATTATCTCTAACGCTGCGGAAAAAATATTCAATCATTATTTGCCTTTGCTTCAACAAATAGCAGAAAAAGGTTTTAAGCGTGCTATGTTCTTAGGTTCAGGTGCTTTGTATGGAACGGCAACTGAAGCTGCGTTAAAACTGCAGGAGCTTACCGATGGAAAAGTAATTTGCAAAACAGATAGCTATCTTGGTTTGCGTCACGGACCAAAAGCAGTGATTGATGAAAATACTTTGGTAGTTTATTTTTTCAGCAATGATGAATATGCAAACCGTTACGAGCAGGACCTTGTAAACGCTATGAAAGATGGAAACGATGCAATGTTTTGTTTGGGCGTGAGTGAAAATTATAAGCCCATAGAAAATACAGATGCGCAAATAAGTTTTGGTGTGGATGCAGAAAAAATAATGGAAGATTTTTTGCCGGTTTGTTCTGTCGTTGTTGGTCAGTTGTTGGGTTTTTATAAAAGTTTGCAATTAGGTTTAATGCCTGATGCGCCTTCGGTGAATGGCGCAATTTCAAGAGTGGTGCAGGGTGTAAATATTTATCCTGTTGAAGCGCATAATTCAATGATGAATTATGAATGATAAGTTATAAAAAATGTAAACTTTCACTTTTTAATTTTTATTTAAACAGTGCAGCAAAAAAAATTTGATGTATTAGTAGCAGGTGAATTAAACATTGACCTGATACTCGACAAGCTTGACCAGTTTCCTGTTATTGGGAAAGAAATTATGGCTGGTGATATGGTGTACACGCTTGGAAGCAGCTCAGCCATCTTCGCTTCAAACCTAAGCACACTGGGCGCTTCAGTAAATTACTGCGGTTGTATTGGTGATGATAGTTTTGGCGAAAAAATTATAAATGATCTCGCTGCAAAAAATGTAAATACGTCAAATATTATTCGCAGTAAAACTGCAGGAACAGGAATAACAGTGGCATTTAATTTCAATCAAGATCGCGCCATGGTTACTTATCCTGGTGCTATGAATGAACTTAAACAAAATGATATTTCAGATGATATGCTGATGCAGGCGCAACACCTTCATGTGAGCTCTGTATTTTTACAACCTGCATTAAAGCCAGGCTTAGTCGGTTTATTTAAACGCGCAAAAGAATTTGGATTAACAACTTCTCTCGACCCGCAATGGGACCCGGCAGAAAAGTGGGATTGCGATTGGAAAAATTTATTGCCATTTATTGATGTGTTTTTGCCCAACATTGAAGAGCTGAAAAACATCACGCAACAATCATCAAAAGATGATGTGATTGATGCAATAAAAGGATTCTCAAACATCATTGTTGTAAAGAACAGCACAGAAGGTGCAACTATTTTTTTTAAAGATGAAATCATCGAGCAACCTGCATTTATCAATAATGATTTTGCAGATGCAATTGGTGCCGGCGACAGTTTTAATGCTGGATTTATCAGCCGTTTCATTCAAAAAAAATCATTAAAAGAATGTGCGGAGTTAGGTGCGATTTGTGGTGCTATCAACACAACACAAAAAGGTGGTACGACTGCATTTAAAGATTTAAACGCAGTGAAAAAAATTGCGAAAGAAAAATTTAATTATATCATAGAATGACGATGAAAGAAAAGCTTGCAGACTTTACCAAACAAGGCAAAGCGCTGCTGGCAGTTAATTTTTACAATTTTGAAACGTTGAAAGGTTTGTTGCTTGCGGCGCACGAAACGAACAGCAGTTTGATTTTACAACTAAGCGAAAGTTCATTGCATTATCTCGGCGTAAAACCTGCAATTGCAATGGCAAGAGTGATGTTGAAAGAATTTGATGTTGAAGGCTGGGTTCATCTTGATCATGGAAGCAGTCTTGAAATAGTAAAAGAATGTTTGGATGCAGGTTTTGATAGTGTGATGATTGATGCGAGTGAAAAATCATTCGATGAAAATGTACGCATTACTAAAGAAGCAGTAAAAATTGCAGCGTCATACAACGCAAATGTTGAAGCAGAGCTGGGTTATATAGCGAAGCTTAATCAATCGCAAACAATAGAACCGACGAGCGCTGAAGATGCAAAAAATTTTGTTGAAGCAACAGGTATTAATGCGTTGGCAGTTGCCATTGGTAATGCACATGGTTTTTATAAAGAAACTCCAAAGCTTCGGTTAGACAGATTGAAACAAATAAGAGCAGTTACAAATTGTGCGTTGGTATTGCATGGCAGCAGCGGCATTCCTGATGAGCAGTTGCAGGAAGCCGTTCGTTGCGGTATCAGCAAAATAAATCTTGCAACGGAAACGAAGAATGCGTTCATGAAAAAGTTGCAATCATTATTAGCAAACACCGACGAAATTGATCTAAGAAAAATATTTCCAAAAGCCATCGATGAAGTGAAGGAACTCATCATTAAAAAATTAAACGTAATTAATGCATGAATCATAAAAGTCAAACGCTTTGGCTAAAGCCAATTCCACATAGTATTTCATTTAACCCAAGACTTAAGTCTTGGGTTAGTAACACAAAACTTAATACGGCTTTAGCCGAAGCAAAAACGATTAGTATTATGTATAAATATTCATTTGTATTTCTTTTATCGATTTTTACTAAGTCTGTGTTTGCGCAAAGTGCAGACAACCTTTTATTGAAAAATTATCGCCCCGTTTCCATTTATAAAACGCCAACAGCAAATATTCAGCGGGCATCTTTTCCTGTTATCGATATGCATTCACATGATTATGTAGAAACTAAAAATGATGTTGATAATTTGGTAAAGCTGATGGATAAAATGAATGTTAGAAAAACGATCATACTTACTTATAACACAGGAAAAGGTTTTGACAGTGCTGTTGAAAAATACAATAAATATCCTGGCAGGTTTGAATTGTTTTGTGGTTTCGATTATACAGGATATGGAACACCAGGCTGGCAAAAACATGCAGTGGAAGAATTGGAAAGATGTTATAAAGAAGGCGCGAAAGGTGTTGGTGAACTGGGTGATAAAGGCGAAGGTGAATTATATTCTAAACCCACGCCCGGCAAGGGTTTGCATATTGATGACCCGCAGTTAAAACCATTGCTTGAAAAGTGTGCAGAGCTGCACATGCCAATTAGTATTCACGTTGCCGAAGATGAATGGATGTATGAAACTCCGGATTCAACGAATGATGGAATGATGAATGCTGCCACATGGCATGTTGATATGAATAAGCCAAATAAGTTGGGTCATGATGCCTTACAAAAATCTTTGGAAAATGCAGTGCGTGAAAATCCGAAAACAATTTTTATTGCTTGTCATTTGATGAATGCCTGTTCTAATTTACAAGTGCTTGGCGACATGTTGGATAAGTATCCAAATTTGTATGCAGATATTGCTGCGCGTTTTGGTGAGATTGCACCTGTGCCTCGTTATGCCGCCGCATTCATTACAAAATACCAGGATAGATTGGTCTATGGAACAGATAATAGCCCGGATGAACACATGTATCTAACAACGTTTAGAATTTTAGAAACAGCAGATGAACATTTTTATGAACAGGATACATTCAATTATCACTGGGCTTTGTATGGATTGGATTTGCCAAAAGAAGTTTTGGAGAAATTGTATTATAAGAACGCGGAAAAAATTATGAAGTGACCTCACCTAAATCCTCTCCAAAGGAGAGGACATTAGAGCTCGCTATTTAAGCATGTTGAAATCATCCAAGAGGTTTCTTGCCCTTCTCCTTTGGAGAAACCTGCCTGTCGGCAGACAGGGGTTGGGATGAGGTCAATCAAGAAGAATTAAAAAGCTATAGATAATGAAAAAGACATTAATTATTTTACTGAGTTGCAGCTTCGCTTTCATCGCTTCAGCGCAAAGCACAATCATTACAAATAAAAATTTGACAATTGAAGTAAATGATCAATTGCAAACAAAAATCAACTCCACTTTCAATGATGCAAATTCATTGACGGATAACTTTTCATCATCAGAATATCTCGAAACAAAATATTTTACTGCAAAGCTTTTTCATCAAACAAAAACAGAAAAGAAAAACATTCATGATGCTGCCGGCGATGGAACAGAATATAAATTTTATGGGATGAACGATTCAGATAAAATCGAAAAAGTTCTTTCTATAAAAATTTATAACAACTTTCCTGATGCAGCTTACTACGATGTGCAGTATATCAATCACAGCGAAAAAGATTTGCCTGTAATAAAATGGGTGAATAACGAATACAATATTTCGCCAACAAAAGATTCAACAACATTCTGGACTTTCCAGGGAAGTTCGCATGAAGACCGCCGCGATTGGATAAAAAAAATCAAAAAAGGCTTTTACGAAAAAAATTTTATGGGCATGAATGCATCAGATTATGGCGGTGGAATTCCTGTAATTGATTTGTGGAGAAAAGATGCAGGCATCGCAATTGGAAACACCGAAGCTGTTGCAAAGCTGGTTTCATTTCCGATTGATTATGATAAATATGCAACCACTGCAAAAATGAGTGTTGATTATGATTATCCTGAAAAAGAAATTTTAAAACCCAATGAAACGCTTAACACATTTGAAACTTTTGTAAGCGTGCATCAACGCGATTGTTTTGCAACGCTACGTAATTTTTCAAACTACATGCAAACGAAAGGTATTAAAGCTGCAGCAACTGAGCCCGCTGCGTTTGAGCCGATTTGGTGTGCGTGGGGATATGAAAGAGATTTCACATTGAAGGAGATTTTGAATACGCTTCCTGAAGTAAAAAAGCTCGGTATTAAATGGGTTGGTTTGGATGATGGTTATCAGCAGGCAGAAGGTGACTGGCATACCAACAAAGAACATTTTCCTGGCGGCGATGCAGAGATGAAGGCTTTTGTTGACAGCATTCATGCGCAGGGAATGAAAGCAGTTTTATGGTGGGCACCGATGGCAGCAGATCCGGGCAGCAATGTTTTAAAAAATCATCCAAACATTTTACTGCAACAAAAAAATGGTGCGCCGCAATATATAAGTTGGTGGGATGCATATTATATGTCGCCAACAGATAAAGAAGTGATTGAGGAAATGAAAAAAACGGTGAAACTTTTTATGCAGGATTGGGGTTTTGACGCGTTGAAATTAGACGGTCAGTTTATGAATGCATGTGCGCCGGATTATGGCGATGATCATAATATCGACTATCCCGAACAATCGTATGAAAAAATGCCGTTATTATTTAAAGCAATTTATGAAACAGCGAAAAGTATAAAGCCTGAAGCGGTGATTGAATTTTGTCCTTGCGGTGATGTGATGGATTTTTATCACATGCCTTACACGAATCAATTTGTTGCAAGCGATCCTGAAAGCAGTTGGCAGGTACGATTGAAAGGAAAAGTGTATCATGCATTGATGCCGAACACTGCATATTTTGGCGACCATGTTGAGTTAACTGATACTAAAAAAGATTTTGCATCGCAGGTTGGAATTGGTGCAGTGCCGGGAACAAAATTTGTTTATCCTGCAACCGGTGTAAAGAGTAAGGATGAAAACTTACTCACGTCTGAAAAGGAAAAATTGTTTAAGCACTGGATTGAAATTTATAATGAAAAAATGTTGAGTACTGGCATGTATCGTGGCGATTTATATGATTTAGGTTATGATTATCCTGAAACGCATTGCATACAAAAAGGCGACACAATGTATTATGCATTTTATAATCCCGATTTTAATGGCACAGTTGAATTAAGAGGATTAGATGCAAACAAAAAATATGCTGTAGTTGACTATGTTCACGATAAAAATCTCAGAACAATCAACAGTGACCAGCCTTCATTAAAAGTTGATTTTAAAGAAAATTTATTGATTGAAGTGACGCCGTTAAATCAATAATTATAAACTATAAACATTGTCTGCAGGCGTTGCATCCATAAAAATGCCACCATCCAATTTTACTGATGTAACTCCCGCTTTGTTATCAATTGTGATTGTAGTTTGTTTTTGATTTGATTTCCAAACTGCCGGCGAAAAATGTTGTGTTTGTTCTTTGCCATCTTTTGTTGTCAGCACTACATCAAACGGAATTGCGAAACCGCCAACATTATCAATAGTAATAATTGTTTTATTATTTTTTGATTGCGCTTTATCAATTTTCAAATCAATATAATTATTGCTGAAAAACCAGTTGTTCCAAAACCAATTCAGGTTTTGTTTTGCGCCTGTGTTTATCGAATAAAAATAATCCCATGGAATTGGGTGCTTGCCGTTCCAGTTATTCATGTAATGATGCAAAGCCGTTTTAAATAAATTATCACCCAACAAATCTTTCAATGCGAGATAAGACAATGACGCTTTACCATAAGAATTGTTTCCATAACCTGCACCGCTCACTTGTGTTGACATAGTAATAATTGGTTGGTCTTCTTCCGTTGAAGGATCGTTTATGTATCTTCTTATTCTAAAGTTTTTATAAACTGAATCAGCTTGCGCTTTTCCCACTTCATCAATACCAATTAAATATTCAAGCGTTGTTGCCCAGCCTTCATCCATATAAGCATAACGCGTTTCATTGATGCCCATATAAAAAGGAAAATATGTATGTGCCATTTCATGGTCTTGCAACATTTGCGCAAACGCCATATTAGTTACATGCGAATCATTCACCATCATTGGATATTCCATATCCGCAAAACCCTGGAACGCCGTCATCTTTACAAATGGATAAGGAACGCCCGGATATTGTGTAGAGAAAAATTTCAATGCATTTTTTCCCCATTCAACTGAATGATGAAAATCCTGCGAACCATTATTATAAGCAGCTTGCATGCTTGCACGACGATTTGTTTTTGCATCAACAACAATACTTCCTGCATCCCACACATAATGATTGCTTACCGCATAACAAACATCAGTGATATGATTTGCTTTAAATTTCCAGGTATTCCAATCATTTTGTTGTGTGATATTTTGTTGTTGCATATCATCTAATGTTGCAATATGAATTATACTGTCTGAAGTATAAGAATCCTTCAAACGCTGCGCTGCTGCGGGCTGCAGCACTTCATCAGGATTTAAAAAATCACCTGTTGCCCAAACAATAAAGTTTTTTGGTGCGGTAATAGATAAAGTATAATCATTAAAATCATTATAAAATTCCTGGCGGTCAGAATGCGGAATCATATCCCAGCCGTTATAATCATCATAAACAGAAACACGCGGATAAGAATATGCGCAATAAAAACTTGTAGAATCAATCTGACCTTCTCTGCCGCTTTGTTTTGATAATGGATAATCCCAAACAATTTCCAACGTGGCGGTTGAATGCGGCATCATCACAGATTTTAAACGCACTGCATTTACAGTGCTCCATCCGTCGCTGTTGATATCGTATGTATTGCCATCAATTTTAAAAGACGAAATATGCAAACCAGAATCAAGAAAATCCTTACCATAAAAACCTGAACGCGGCGATTGTGGTTTATGAATATTATTTACAAACCGAATTGCGAGCATTTTTAAAGTGTCAGGACTATTGTTTGAATACACAATCTTCTCTGTTCCTGAAATTGATTTCGTATCAGGATGAATTGTTTCCTGGATATCATACACGCCGGAATTCTGCCAGTAATTTGGTCCCGGTGCTCCGGTTACAGAACGCGTTCCATTTTGATAAGCTTTTTTAATGTTGCGCGGCATGTATAAATCCTGCGCATCAACAAAGTTTTGAAACATTAAAAGTGCGATAATTAAAAATGCGAATCTTTTCATCTTCAGTTGATTTATGTTAAAAACTATTTCCCTAATAATCTATTAATCTTTAAATCCAGTCTCACGCATATTCCTTCACAGTTTCGACAAATGCTTTCGCATTATCAACAGGCACATTGGGTGTAATACCATGACCAAGATTCGCAATATAATTTTGTGTGCCGAAATCATCAATCATTTCTTTTACCCATTTTTTTATTTGCGGCATGGGTGCTAATAATTTTGCAGGATCGAAATTGCCTTGCAGTGTAATATTATTATTTGTAAATGCTCTTGCTTGTTTTGGCGAAACAGTCCAATCAATTCCAATTGCTGATGCAGAACTTTTACTCAAATCTTCTAACGCAAACCAAGTGCCCTTTGGAAATAAAATCACAGGTGCAAAATCTTTTACAGCGTCTGCAATTTGCAATAAGTATGGTTGTGCAAATGTTTTAAAATCTTCGGGCGATAAACTTCCTGCCCAACTATCGAATACCTGCACACAATCAGCGCCAGCTTTTGTTTGCGCTTTTAAATATTCAATTGTTATCGTTGTAATTTTTTGTAAGAGTTGATGAGCAAGTTTCGTTTCCGTGTATGCAAACTGCTTTGCCTTGTCCCATGTTTTACTGCCTTTGCCTTCAATCATGTAACAAAAGATTGTCCACGGCGCGCCGGCAAAACCAATCAATGGAACCTCGCCATTCAATTCTTTTTTTGTGAGTGATAATGCATCGAAAACATATTTCAAATGTTCATCAACATTATTTGTATTTAATGCATCAATATCTTTTTGCGATTTAATTGTTTTAGGTAATGATGGTCCTTTTCCTTCTTCCATCAACACTTCAACACCCATCGCCTGTGGAATTACAAGTATGTCTGAAAAAATAATGGCTGCATCAACACCAATTTGACGAACGGGTTGTAATGTAATTTCTGCAGCAAGTTCCGGTGTTTGCACACGTGTAAAGAAATCATATTTATCACGCAGTTTAATATAATCAGGTAAATATCTTCCGGCTTGTCGCATCATCCAAACCGGCGGACGTTCAACTTTTTCTTTGCGTAATGCTTTTAATAGTAAATCGTTTTTTAATGTACTCATCAATTAAAATATTCTATTGCTTTTTCGATAAGATTTATTTTACCTGCTTCATCAGCTACAATGACTTTATTTCTTGCATATTTTTTTATCGCCGATGCTGTTGTATTTCCAATGGCAAACAAAACCGTTTTGTCATTTAATTTATTGGTTGAAAAAAAACTTTGCACAGCACTCGGACTGAAAAACAGAATGCCATCATAATTTTTTTCTATGGTGTGATGAATCATGTTTGTTTGGTAAACTTCAATCTCATTTACCTCAATATCATTTTCATTTAGCAAAGAAGGCAATTCATCTCTGCGTTTGTCGCCGCAAAAAAATATTACTTCATCCGTAATATCATCTTCAATAATTTTTTCTGCCAATTCCGTCGCATCCGTTGCAGTTCCTGCAATCAAGTCTTCACCAAAATATTCAACAACTAATCTTTTTGTTGTGTTGCCGATACAATAAATTTTCCAGTCGGGAGTATAATCATGCAAATGCGCAGCTACAGCTTCCACTGCATTCATGCTTGTAAAAACAACCGTTACTGATTCCAGCATCGCATTTCCAATTTCTTCATACACATCAATCGAATCAATTGCTTCCGTTTCAATAAAAGAAATTGTATCAATCAGAATATCTCTTGATTTCGCTTCTAGAATAAGCGTTTCATCAATCGGTCTTGTTGATAATATGCTTGCTTTAAATTTTTGCATTACGAATTTGTTCAGCAATTTTTCTTCCGCCATTGTTTAATAATTCCTGGGCTGCTACAATTCCTAAATCACTCACTTCATTAATGGAAACAATTTTTTCTACTTCTGCTTTTTCTTTTCCATCAAGCGATAAAATATTTCCTTTAAAAATTATTTTATCACTTCTAATTTCTGCTAAAGCTGCAATTGGTGTTGAGCATCCACCCATCAGTTCTTTCAAAAAATCCTTTTCAATTTTTGCACACAAAGCTGTTGTTTCATCATTAAATGTATTGCAAGCACTAAAAGATTCCTCATCATTTGTTCTGCATACAGCCATAATCGCACCTTGTGTTGGAGCTGGCAACATCCAATCTAAATCAATAGAATTTTCAGGGCGAAGATTAATTCTTTCCAAACCGGCAGCAGCGAAAATCGCACCATGCCAATCGCTTTCATTCAATTTACGCAAACGTGTATTTACATTGCCGCGTAAATTTTCAAT
>DASZUY010000195.1:0-7367 GCA_035547495.1 Parafilimonas sp.
TACAACTGTTCCATATTGCGCTGCAAGTTTTGCATCAATATTTTGAATATAAATTTTTAGGTTGCTTTTTAATGGCAAAACCTTGTTATCATTTTTTAGTAAAGTGATAGCACGCCGTTGCGATGCTTCGCCTGCTTTTACAAATTCAGGCTTGCCTACAATTTGTGTTGCTTTTGTTTCATCGATGTATGGATTATCAAACAAACCCAATTCAAACTTTTGACGCAACAATCTTCTTACAGATGAATCAATTCTTGCTTCAGAAATTTTTCCATCTTTTACTAATTGCACAACAACTTCCGGAATATTTTCGCCGCCGAATTGATCAACACCGGCATCAATAATTTTCTCCACTCTTTCTGCAGTGCTTAATTTTTCTTCACCCCATGCACGGGCAGGCCACACAACAGGACCTAAATGTGCATCAGTTACCAATCCCCAATCTGTACAAACCACGCCATCGAAATGATATTTGTTTCTCAACAACCCTGTTATAATTCCTTTATTGTAAGAAAAGCCAACATGCTCATGACCGCTGTCCATCGGCACTCCGTAATAAGGCATGATAGCAGCCGTGTGTGCAGTGAATGCAGCTTCAAAAGGAATGAGATGATAATTAAAATTATTGCCGGGATAAACTTCACCTTTTTGAAATGGAAAATGCGGATCAAGACCTTCAAACTGCGGACCGCCACCGGGAAAATGTTTTGTCATGGTTGCAACGCTGTTCGGTCCAAGCTTATCTTCCTGGAAGCCGAGTATGTATGCTTTCGTCATTTTTGCTGATAGATTTGCATCTTCGCCAAATGTACCTGCAATACGCGGCCAACGTGGCTCTGTTGCTAAATCAACCTGCGGATGCAAAGATTCGCGAATACCAACAGCGAGATATTCCTGTCGCACATCATCTGCAAATTCATGCGTTAATTTTTCATCGCCGATCGCAGCTAAACCTAAAGGTTCACACCACTGCGAAAAATTTTTACCTGACATTGCAAATACGTTATCTGTAAAATGGCTGCGCGGATCAGATGCAATTGTAATCGGAATGCCAAGTCGTGTTGAATCTTCAACATATTTCTGCATGGCATTATACCATTTTGCAAGCGATTCAATGGATGGAATTGCCCAGAGATTAAAATGATTCATCTTTTTTTCAGTCACTAAATTTTTCGCATTCGGTGCAAATGCAAACATGCCTTTACCGGGTTTATTGTCAATACTTCCATCATCATTAATTCTTGCGCCGTTAATAAACATCATACCTGCTTTTTCTTCTATGTTCATTTGAGAAAGCAGATCATTAATTCTTGCTTCGATGGGTTGACGCACATCTTCATAAACATCAAGCTTGCCATTCTTATTTAAATCGCGAAAACCAAAACCATCAATTGTAATAATGTGATCTGAATTTTTTTGTACTTCAACCGGTAAATAATTTTTTGTAGGTGATTATATGACAAGATGAATGCAGGAACGATCGCCATCAAACAAAAAATAAAAATTGATTTTGGCTTAAATCTTTTCATAGCAATATGTTTATAGTGCGAATATAAATGATGCGGAGATTTGAACAGCCGATGCAAGGCAAAGGGAAATTATAACGCCAATCTAAATCCGACAAACACACCGAAACGTTCTGATTTAATTGGCGGCAAAGGTTTGGGTAACACGCGCCAGATAAAATCTACGCGAAAGAATTTTAAGATGTTATCAATGCCGGTGCCGGCTTCCAAATACATTTTGTTGTTGAGTGATTGAAAAGAATTGTCACCAACAAAATTCAATTGCTGATTTGCATTTGACAGATCACCGATAACGCCTTTCACTTCCCAGAACTGGCGGAACTTTAATTTGCGTGTGAGCTTAATATATCTGAATAAACCTGAGCCAATATTGTGCTCGATATTAAACCCTGCATAGCGATCAGTTAAATATTCAAAGCGCGACATTAAGTTGAAAGAATATTTGCTGTAGTAATACCAATTATTTCCGGGTTGAATATCGAGCAACTGGTAGGGGAGCGTACCAAAAACTTTTCCTGCAAAAACATTATAGTATAAAGTTCCGTAGGGCGCAATGCTTAAATAATCTGATACGGAAAGATCGATCTTATCATACTTATAACTGCTGTTGAAAACACCGGGTATGCCGTGCACATAGTTTAATTGAATAATTGGATAATCGCTGCCTAAGCTATAACGTTGAAAATTGTCTTCAATGGTGCGTTCTTCATAAGCATATCGCAATTGCAAACCCGTTTCAAACGTATTAAAAGGATCGCCTGTTTTAGAAGGAAAAAATTCTTTGCCGGGCAAATTCAATACAGCTTCATATTGCCGGCTGCTTGCAGATATTCCAAAGCCGAAACCGTTATGTGTTTCTGCATAGTATTCGGCTCTTCGTTCTGTTATCTCCTGGTATTTACTTAAGATTCCTGGTTTTCTAAAAAAGAAGCCAAACAAATTATCGCTGCCTAACTGATCGTAATATACCTGCCCGTTATCCAGATCTTTTTTGTAATAAAATCGCAGGTAATCCCATGGCGTTTTGCTAAACTGGTATTTTGCCTCCGCCATTCCTTTAAAAGTATTGTCTTTAAAACCATAGGCGACATAACCATGCAAATAAAGATGTTTATTAAAGCCTTCGTTGGTAGCAAGATCAAAACGCAAACGTGTGCCTTCAACCACATCACCTGAAACCCAGTTGTACCACGGACCGATGCGCACATTGCCAATATCTTTCGTGCCGGTTGTAAGAAAATTTAATGTGTTACGATAATGGATGTAAGTTTTATTTTTTTCAAGTGTATCAAGTACCTGGTAAACGGTTTGTTCGTCTTTGTTTAAAGGCTCATGTCTATTTGCTATCCAGAAAGAATCTGGCTTGTTCAACACATTTGGCGCAAGTAAAATTTCTTCATTTGATTTATTTGAATCGATGGCTGCAGTTACCGCATCACTATTAATTAAAACGTCTTTGTACGTTGTTGTTTTGCGTGCTTTAAAGCCAATATGTTGTTTGCCTACAGGATTTACATCGGCAACAAATTTATCTTTATACAAAAACCAGATGCTGTCATCAATCAGTTTAAATTCCTGTATCAATGTTAAGCCTGTAACAAAATTAATATTCGCATCCTGTGAAGGACGCATGGTTATTTTTTGAATCGCAAAACTTGTATCATGCACCCATGCGTCGCCGGTAAATAAATCACCACCCGGTCTTTTTGGTGTGAATGAAAAATGAACTAATCTTTTGTCGCCGAGATATTGTGTGTCAAGCAATTTAAAATTGTAGAAATTATCTGCATTATCGCTTAAAGGGCTTACATACATTTTATCAAAAACAGGAATTGAATTTTGATATACATCTACATTCTGATAGGTTGCACCTAATTGTTTAACGATGCTTTCATTATCTAAACCATTCGTAATACTTGCTTTAATTACTTCGCGTGTTTTGCGTGGATTTTTCTGGTAATAATAATTAGATAAAGTTTCTGTAAGATAAACAGGCAGGTATGGTTTTTTTTCCGATGTTGTATCGGCATAGTCTAAAACAAAACTCAATGGCTTAAGCAAAGGAAATTTGCTTAATTTTTCTTTGTTGATGTTAGCAAGATCAAGCTCGAGCTTATTATACACTTCGTAACCGTAATTATTAAAAAGATGTTTATCATTTTGCGGTTTGTGCGCAATAATTTTTCGCCAGAACCACAATGCACGATTGTATTTTACTTTTACAACGGCACCAATGGTTGGCGGCAGTACGGTAATATGAATGGTTGCAAAACCGGAATCGCGAAATGCAGAAAGCGGAATGTATAATGATGAGTAGCCAACGCTGGTTATTTCTAAAGTATCACTTGCATCATTAATAAAGGTTAAAGAAAAACGGCCGGCGGAATCGGTTAATGCGCCAATGCCCTGGTGTAATAATTTTACAGAGGCAAAAGGAATTGGTTCATCGCTTTGTTTATCCAGTAATTCACCCTGAAGATTTTTTTGTGCTTGCAGGAATATTGGACTTACAAAACAAATCAATAAAAAAAGCAGGGCGCGAGTCTTGCTCATGAATAAGCAAAATTATTAGTAAACATGTTAACTAGTTCAACAGACATTAACAGGTATGTTAAACGTTGCAACTTTAAACGAAAAAGCTGATTTTATTCTGAAGAATCGGGAACGATTTCTGGTTTATTGTAGAACAAAGGGCTCTTCTGCAACGCGGTTTTCATTCCACTCAATAATAAAATTATTGCGGCCTTCACCCGAAAGTATTTTCATATAATCCTGTTGTACCAGTTCAAGCATAGATAGAAATAAAAAAATTGCGTGAATGCGGTTCTCACAAATTTCAAAAACCTTTTCAAACGAAACCGATTTTTGCTGTTCTACCATGTTCAGCATGAACTCCCGGCTTTCCTCCATGGTATAGTTATAACGAATAACAGTATGCACAGGCTTGTTCTGCCGTTCGTTCATGCGCTTAACTACTTTTTCAAAAGCTTTCATTAAGCGGTATAATGTTACCGTTTGTATTTCGGTACCTTCTGATGCTTCTTCGCCAACCTGCAATAATTCTTTTTGCAGGTTGCCGCGTTTCATAATCAACATACGCAGCGCTTCCATTTCTGCCATTTGAGCTGCGGCTTCTTTATATTTTTTGTATTCGAGAATTTTATCAACCAGTTCCTGTCTTGGGTCAATTTCATTTCCTTCAGCATCTAATTCTTTTCGCGGTAAAAGCATTTTTGCTTTAATGCGCATGAGTGTTGAAACAAATAAAATAAACTCACTGCTGAGTTCAATATTTACTTTTTCCTGCTCGTGAATAAATGCAAGAAAGTCTTTTGTTATTTTACTGATAGGAATATTATAAATATCGATCTCATCCCTTTCAATAAAAAATAAAAGCAAATCGAAAGGACCTTCAAACTGCGCCAGTTTTATTTGATAAGTTTCTGTGTTCACTGTATGGGTTTAAAAAAACAACTGTGTAAAATCATCGCAATGTAAATACAAGTATAAACACAGCGAAAGAGAGTTTTACACAGTTCGTTTTATTGAGTGTGAGTTGTAAGTTTTAAGCCTTGCTTTCACTTATCAGAATACACTATATCTTATGGTTTTTTCTTTAGCTCATCGCGAATTTCCATCAGCAATTGGTCGGTGCTCGAGGGACCGGCCGGCGGAGGCGGAACTTCTTTTTTCTTTGTTGAGTTTATCGCTTTAATAATAACAAACAAAGCAAGCGCAATTATCACAAAATCAAGTATGGCAGAAAGAAAATTGCCGTATTTGATAGCTGTGCCGGGAATTACAAGCTCACTGAGATTAGTTAAGTGAGCCGCTTTTAATGCAGGTGTTAAAATGGCGGGTGTTATAATATCATCTACAAGAGATGTTACAATTTTTCCGAACGCACCGCCAATAACTACGGCAACAGCAAGATCAACTACATTGCCTTTTACGGCAAACTCTTTAAATTCTTTCATGAATCCCATAAAAAATATTTTGGTTATTAATAATGTGAATATAAGTTTTTAATAATAAAAAAAGTATAACTAAGATTTTTTTAAACCTGGATATTGCATGTTAAGATTTGTAAGGGTTGCATATAAAGCATCTGCTACAATATATTCCTTATACCAGTTTTGATCTGCGGGTACAATCGTCCAAGGAATTTTATTACAGTTCTCAAAACAATCTTCATAAGCTTTTACATATTCTTTTCGCAAAGCTGCTTCAACAAAATCCTGCTCATTATATTTCCATTGTTTTGTTTTGTCGTGAATTCTTTCTTCCAAACGTTCGTGCTGTTCTTTGGCAGAAACATGCAGATAAAATTTTAGTATTTGCGTATTGTTATGATTTACCAGTAATTCTTCAAAATCGTTAATTGCTTTCATTCTTTTTTTTGCCGTTTCATCATCAATTAGTTTATGCACTCTTGTAACAATAATGTCTTCATAGTGCGAACGGTTAAATATTTGAATGTATCCTTTTGCGGGCGCATGTGAATGTACACGCCATAAAAAGTCGTGCGATAATTCTTCCGGCGTAGGCTGTTTAAAACCATGCACTGTAACGCCCTGCGGATTCAAATTACCAAACACTTTTCTTATCAAGCCGTCTTTGCCACTTGCATCCATACCTTGTATAACGATGAGTATTGAATGCTTGCTTTCTGCATATAACATATTTTGTAAATCGTCTAATTCAGCAATGATCTTTGCCGTTTTTTCTTTTGTTTTTTCTTTATCGGTTGATGAAGACGCACGGGTATCAATTTTTTCCAGGTCGTAATTATCCATAACTTTTTTATTGATGAATGTATGACATTTGCGTGCCAAAGATATTTTCATAAAGCAAATTTTTTTAGTTGCAAACAAGAACACAAGACTGGCTGTTGTTTATTATACTTTCAATTATATGGGGCAGTTCATTTATTCTAATGAAGATTGGAATGCAACATTTAACTGCTTACCAGGTTGCATCCATCAGAATCTTAAGTGCAGGAATTGTGTTGTTGCCATTTGCAATAAAAGGTTTTAAACAAGTTCCAAAAAATAAGATAGTAGCTGTTTTACTTGCGGGATTGCTTGGAAACTTTTTCCCGGCATATTTATATTGTCTTGCGGAAATAAAAATTGATAGTTCACTCGCATCTGTTTTAAATGCACTTACACCACTGTGCGCTATTTTAATTGGCGTGGCATTCTTTCAGCTTAAAATAACAGCTGCAAAAATTACTGGTGTTATCATTGGTTTAGCCGGATTGATATTATTGCCGCTCGCTGCAAAGAATCAAATCAATTTTACAAATTTTGGTTACGCTGGTTTGGTGTTGGTTGCAACAATTTGTTACGGCACAAATGTGCATGTGGTAAGTCATTACTTAAAAGAACTCTCATCAATGACGATCGCAGCCGTTGCATTTGCATTTTATATTCCAGTTTGTTTGATCGTTTTATTTGTAACCGGTTTTTTCAATCTGCCTTTATTACAAAACAAAATTCCAATTTCAATTATTGCCGCTTCAACTTTAGGAATTATGGGCACTGCGATTGCAACAATCTGGTTTTATAAATTAGTGAAAACGGCAGGCTCCATCTTCGCATCAACAGTAACATATGGCATTCCTGTTATTGCAATTGCTTGGGGATTGATTTTTGGCGAATCGATCACAGCTTTAGAAATTGTTTGTTTGATGATGATATTAGCAGGTGTGTATGTAGTAAATCGCCGATCGTGAAACTGAAAACGCAAGACTGAAAACTGATTTATATTTGTCGCTATAAAATTTTAAGATGAGTAAAGGACCTGTATCAAAATTTATCGAACATCACTATCGTCATT
>DASZUY010000196.1:0-14782 GCA_035547495.1 Parafilimonas sp.
AAAAAATGTTTTTCTTTACAACTTAATTCTGCGAAAATATGAATGATACTTCACAAGCATTTCCATCAGTTACTTTAGAAGATGATCGTGTTTTATTACGACCGCTTGAAGAAAGTGATTATGAAAATTTATTGCCATTCGCTTTAAATGAAAAAGGTCTTTGGTTTTATTCGTTAATAAGACCTGAAGGCGAAGAAGGATTGAAAAATTATCTTGACATCGCTTTCAGAGAAAAAAAAGCGGGCAAAGAATTTCCTTTTATAGTCTTTGATAAAAAGTTTAATGAATATGCGGGAAGCACACGTTTTTACGACATTAATCTTCCTTACAAAACGATTCAGTTAGGCTACACATGGTACGGAAAAAAGTTTCATGGTACAGGATTAAATAAGCATTGTAAGTTTTTGCTATTACAATTTGCATTTGAAAATTTAGGTTTAGAAAGATTTGAACTGCGCGCCGATGCAAGAAATGAAAGAAGTATTGCTGCAATGAAATCTATCGGCTGTAAAGTTGATGGTATTCTTCGCAGCCACACGCCCACAGCTGAAGGCGGACGAAGAGATTCAATTGTACTCAGTATTTTGAAAGATGAATGGTTTAGATCAGTAAAAGAAAATTTACAGGCAAGGTTGCATAAGCTGTAAACTTTTTATTTACCGGTTAACCGTTATAGTAAAATTGAATTAGGGAATGAAAAGATGAAGATTAAAAAAGAGCCCGTATCCGGGCTCTCTTTATTTCATGAAAACTTTCTAAGGTCTTATAATAACTTTTTCTTGTGGCGGTGGTGGCGGTCTTCTTCTTCGTTCTCTATAAGTTACAGAGCAGGAGGAAAATGCCATAGATATTAAAACCACCACTACAGCAGGTTTTAATATCGGTTTTAAAAAATTCCTTTTCATTTTTCTTTTTGATATAATATTATAAAACCATGCCATTCAATAAAATCTTATTTAAACGATTGTGTAAGTAAAAACTGGTTTAGTGTTGGGGCTTAAAATCATATTTTTGCGGCACATCATCTACAATCTTAATGGAAATTACTGCAAAAACAGCCGAAGAATTAAGACTTACTAAAGACGAGTTTGAATTGATAAAGGAAAAACTTGGTCGCACGCCCAACTTTACAGAGTTGTGCGCATTTAGCGGCATGTGGAGTGAGCATTGCAGTTATAAAAATTCTATCAAATGGTTAAAAACTTTGCCGCGCAGTGGCGGCAGAATGCTGGTTGAAGCAGGCGAAGAAAATGCTGGCTTAATGGATTTGGGAAATGGATGGGGCGTTGTATTTAAAATTGAAAGTCATAATCATCCTTCTGCCATTGAACCATTTCAAGGTGCAGCAACAGGTGTTGGCGGAATTCAACGCGATATTTTTACAATGGGCGCAAGACCAATTGCATCGTTAAACAGTTTACGTTTTGGAAATATCAACGATAAAAAAACGCAACGCTTGCTTGCAGGTGTTGTGCATGGAATTGGTCATTACGGAAATTGTTTTGGCGTTCCAACCGTTGCTGGTGAAACTTACTTTGAAGATTGTTATGCAACCAATCCGCTTGTTAATGCAATGAGTGTTGGCATTGTGAAGACTGATAAAACAATCAGCGCAACTGCAAAAGGTGTTGGCAATCCTGTGTTTTTTGTGGGAAGCGCAACAGGTAAAGATGGTATTGGCGGTGCATCATTCGCATCAGCAAATATTACTGAAGAAAGTGCTGAAGATTTACCTGCTGTGCAGGTTGGTGACCCTTTCCAGGAAAAAAAATTATTAGAAGCATGTTTGGAAGTAATTGAAACCGGTGCTGTAGTTGGCATGCAGGATATGGGTGCTGCAGGTATTATTTGTTCAACAAGTGAGATGAGTGCGAAAGGCGGCGTTGGTATGCGCATCGATTTGGATAAAGTTCCAACGCGACAGCAAAACATGCAGGCATGGGAATTATTGTTGAGCGAAAGCCAGGAACGAATGTTGCTTGTTGCAGAAAAAGGCAGAGAAGATGAGATAATTAAAGTGTTTGATAAATGGGATTTGCCTTGTACAAATATTGGTGAAGTAACAGATGATGGTTTATTAAAATTTTATTTGCATGGAAATCTTGAAGCAGAACTTCCTGCGCATGATTTAGTGTTGGGCGGTGGCGCTCCGCAATACACAAGAGAATATACAAAGCCTGCTTACTTAAAAAATGTTGAAGCATTTAATATTGATGATGTAAAAGATGTTGAAGCGAAAGATGTGCAGCAAATCGCAAAGCAGTTAATTGCATTGCCAAACATTGCAAACAAACGATGGATTTCTGTGCAATACGATAGCACAGTTGGCACTGCCAATGCAAGCACTAATGCACCAAGTGATGCTGCAATTGTTTTGGCAAAAGGAACAGGCAAAGCGCTTGCTGTAACGGTTGATTGTAACGGTCGGTATGTTTATGCAAATCCAAAAAAAGGTGCGATGATCGCTGTTGCTGAAGCTGCACGAAATATTGTTTGTAGCGGCGGCGAGCCGATTGGTGTAACCAACTGTTTGAATTTTGGTAATCCTTATAATCCTGAAGTATATTATCAGTTTGTAAAAGCTGTTGAAGGAATGGGTGAAGCTTGCAAGAAATTTAATACACCTGTTACCGGCGGCAACGTAAGTTTTTATAATCAAAATCCTGATGGACCGGTTTACCCAACGCCAACAATTGGAATGGTGGGCGTGCTTGATGATTTTAATAATCGCATGACGCTTGATTTTAAAAACGCCGGCGATGTTATTGTTCTCATCGGCACACAAAAAAATGATATTGGCAGCAGCGAATATCTACATAAAATAAAAGGTGTCGAATTTTCTTCTGCGCCGGAATTTGATATTGATGAAGAATATGCAGTACAGAAATTCGTCGCTTCCGTCATCAAAGAAAAATTAATTGTGAGTGCGCATGATTTAAGTGAAGGTGGTTTAATTGTTGCGCTGTTTGAAAGTGCGTTCAACAATAATCTTGGTTTTGATGTTAATGTTGATGTACATACAAGAAACGATGCTTTTTGGTTTGGTGAAGCGCAAAGCAGGGTTGTTGTAAGTTGTTCAAACAAACAGCTCGATGAATTAAAACATAAAGCTGCATCTTCAGGCATTGATATTTGTATGTTGGGAAAAGTTACCAGCGGAAACATCAGCATAAATAAAGAAAGCTGGAATGACATTAAAGAATGGAAAACGTTGTACGATACATCCATCGAAA
Source organism: Parafilimonas sp. (assembly GCA_035547495.1). GTDB lineage: Bacteria > Bacteroidota > Bacteroidia > Chitinophagales > Chitinophagaceae > Parafilimonas. The sequence continues at coordinate 3,234 of DASZUY010000196.1, forward strand.
AAAAATTAGCTAACAAAAATTAATTTAATGTTAGATAAAAATGCAAATATTATTGTTACAGGCGCTGCCGGTTTTATCGGCAGTTGCATGGTAGGTTATTTGAATGAAAACGGTTATGAAAATTTGATTTTGGTTGATAAATTCACACAACCAGAAAAAGAAAAAAACTGGAAACATAAAAAATATAAATACCTCGTTGACCGTGAAATGTTATTGGAATGGTTGGATGAAAGCAAGAAAATAAAAATCGATTATGTAATTCATCTTGGTGCAAGAACAGACACAACAGAGTTCGATTATAAAATTCACCGCGAATTAAATTTTGAATATTCGCAGGATGTTTGGAATTACTGCACCGCTAATAATATTCCTTTGATTTATGCATCTTCTGCTGCAACATACGGCGCAGGAGAATTGGGTTACAGTGATGATGATAAGTTAATTGATGATTTAAAACCATTGAATCCTTACGGCGTTAGTAAAAATGAATTTGATCAGTGGGCGACGAAGCAATTAAACGCGCCACCATTTTGGGCTGGCTTAAAGTTTTTTAATGTTTACGGACCGAATGAATATCATAAGCGCAGAATGGCGAGTGTAATATTTCATTCATTCAATCAAATAAAAAATAATGGTGAAGTAAAACTTTTCAAAAGTCATAAAGAAGAGTTTAAAGATGGCGAACAGCTTCGCGATTTTATTTATGTGATGGATGTGGTGAAAGTTATTTTCTGGATGATGAATCAGTCAATCATACAAGATGAACAATCGACGGAAAACAACGAATTATTTTCCGGCATTTATAATTTAGGAACAGGAAAAGCAAGAACATTTAATGATTTGGTGAGCGCAACTTTTTCTGCGTTGGAAAAAGAAAATAATATTGTTTACATTGATATGCCTGATGATATAAAAGATAAATATCAATACTTCACAGAAGCAACGATGCTTAAACTAAAACATGCTGGTTACACAGAACCATTTACTTCATTGGAAGAAGGTGTGAACGATTATGTGCGCAATTATCTCGTTGCAGAAAAATATTATTAGTTCCGCAATGCATTACATTTGATTTGACAAAAATCAAATCTGCTTGCAAAAATTTCTTCATTTCTTTTTAGTAAAAATTATTGTTGGAATTGCAGCAATTGTTGGCGTTGTTTTCTTGACGCAAACGTTCGGTCAAACATTACTTGCAAAAACTTCGCTTTCAGAAAACGAGCAAAATTTCATTCTTACTTTATTGAATTCAGGCTTTGCGCTTGGAGTTTATATTTTTCTTTTTCGTGTTTATGAAAAAAGAAAAATCACTGAATTATCAACTTCAAATTTTATTTCTTTTGCATCGCTTGGTTTTGTAAGCGGATTTATTTTGCAATCATTATTTGTCTTAATTATCTTTTTGTTTGCGCAATATTCCATCTTGCATGTAAACACAATCAATCATGTTATGCCCGCATTGAATGCTTCATTAACGGCAGGTTTTGTTGCGGAGCTTTTAATTGTTGGTATATTTTTTAGATTGATGGAAGAAGGATTCGGAACAACTATAGCGTTAATTATTCTTACAATCATTTTTGTAATTATTCATGCAAACGCAAAAAATGCTACTTGGTTATCAGTTATAAATACAGCATTACAAGCAGGAATTTTGTTGCCGGCAACTTATGTTGTAAGTCGAAGTTTGTGGTTTACCATCTTTATGCATTTTGCATGGGATTTTGCTGAACCGGGAATTTATGGTGGATTTAATCCCGGCAATAACATTAGTAAAAGTCTATTTACAAGTAAGATTAACGGAAATGAAATTATTACCGGCGGATTGAACGGTCCGCAAAATTCTATTCAAGCTTTAATTATTTGCTTGATTGTTTCGATGATTCTTTTGTCGATTGCAAAAAGCAGGAATCAGTTTATAAAACCAAACTGGAAAACTTATAACCTATAACTTATCACTTATAACTCACTCCGCCCAACTCATAATATAATTTTCGTTCTCAATATCGAGCGCTTCTTGTGTAAGCATCAAAGGTTTAAATGTATCAACCATCACAGCTAATTCTTTTGTTTCTTTTGCGCCGATACTTTTCTCAACTGCGCCCGGATGCGGACCATGCGGAATTCCCGCCGGATGCAACGTTATCATACCACGCGTTACATTTTTGCGGCTCATAAAATCTCCGTCAACATAATAAATTACTTCATCACTATCAATGTTGCTGTGGTTATATGGCGCCGGAATACTTTGCGGATGATAATCAAATAAACGAGGAACAAAACTGCAAACAACAAAAGCATTTGTTTCAAATGTTTGATGCACCGGCGGGGGCTGATGCACACGACCAGTTATCGGTTCAAAATCATGAATGGAAAAAATGTACGGATAACAACAGCCATCCCAACCAACAACATCAAATGGATGATGACCATAATGAATGCCGTACAACATACCGCGCTTTTTTGTCTTGATTAAAAAATCGCCTTGCTCATCAAACGTTTTTAAATTTTGCGGCTCACGCATGTCGCGTTCACAGTAAGGCGAATGTTCCATCAATTGTCCATACTTGCTTAAATATTTTTTTGGATAACGAATTGGATGATGCGATTCAACAATAAACAAACGATTCTTATTGTCAGCAAATTCAATTTGATAAATTGTGCCGCGTGGTATTATAACATAATCTCCGTAACCAAAAGGCAATTTTCCGTATTGCGTGTGAACAGTTCCTGCGCCTTCATGCACGAAAATTATTTCATCAGCATCCGCATTTTTATAAAAATAGTTTTGTGTACCTGATGTTGGTGCGGCTAAAACAATATGGCAATCGTTATTTACTAAAACTGCTTTACGGCTTTCTAAAAATTCCCCGCCTGATTTTACATTGAATCCTTCGAAGCTGCGATGCTTCAGCATTTTTTCTTCCGCAATTTTTGGTTGTACATCAATAGCTTCATCCGTTTTTATAATTCTTGTTGGCGGATGAATATGATATAATAAAGAGTAGTCATCACTAAAACCTTCTGTGCTGAATAATTGTTCTGAATATAAACCGCCATCAGGCTTGCGAAATTGTGTATGACGTTTGTGCGGAATATTTCCCAATTTATAATAATGTGCCATAATAAAATTTAGATGTTAGAAATACGAAGTATGAATTAAAAAAGAGATCGATCTTTTTATATCGAAGACATTTCTAAGGATGCAAGCAGAAATACATATTTCCATTTGCGTTTATCAATCCAATAGGTAAAGTTTCTGAACAATGGCATAACAATCGTATATTCAAAAATACAAACTAAAATATGAATGAACCTTTAAAAGCAATTCTTCAAAATCAATATCTGATGCTTGATGATTTGCTGCAAAATATTAATAAGAATTCGCTTGTTTTAAAATCGCAAAACGGAAAGTGGAATGTGTTTGAAAACATTGCGCATCTTGGAAGATATAACGAAATTTTTTTCAACAGAATGCAACAAATTCAGAATAAAAATAATCCTGAGTTCGACAGGTATGTTGCCGATAATGAACCTGGTTTTATCGAATGGAGCAGCCGCTCTTTTAATTTAGTTATTGCTGACTATCATTCGCTCAAAGAAAAAATTATACAATTCTTTGACTCGCTTTCTGATGATGATTTAAAACGTACCGGAACGCATCCAAAATTTGGTGAACTTTCAATGATTGAATGGCTGCAGTTTTATTTGCTGCACGAAGCGCATCATCTTTTCACGATATTTAAATTGCTTCATACAAAAGATGATTAGTTATTTAATCAGTTCCAAAAATTCATCTTCACTTATAATTTTAATGGTGTTTATTTTTTTTGCTTTTTCTAATTTACTGCCGGCATCTTCGCCAACAACGAGGTAGTTTAATTTGCTGCTAACGCCGCTTACAATTTTTCCGCCGTGTTTTTCAACCAATTCTTCTGCTTCCGTGCGTTTCAGTTTATTTAATGTTCCGGTAAATAAAAAAGTTTGTTCCTGTAATGTATTTGATGCAGATGAAGTTTGCTTTTTGGTATTCTTCATGTTCAAACCCAACTCTTCCAAATGCTTTATCATTTTAATGTTATCATCATTTTGAAAGAAGCCATAAATACTTGTTGCCACTTTAATTCCGATGTCTTCAAGGTTCTGCAAATCTTCAATGCTCATCGAAGCAAAATCAAAAATTTCTTTAACGGCATTTGCTAAAGTTTTTGCTGTTGTTTCGCCAACGTAACGAATGCCTAATGCATATATTAACCGATGCAAAGGTTGTTGCTTTGACTCTTCAATTGCAGTTCTTAAATTATCAATTGATTTTTTTCCGAAGCCTTCTAACTCACTGATTTTTTCAAAGTCTAACGTGTAAATGGAAGGAATATCTTTCAGCAATTTCAGGTCATAAAATTTCAGCACATTGGCTGCACCAAAATGTTTTATATCCATTGCATCTTTACTTACAAAATGAATAATTTTTTCAACCACCTGCGCTTCACATTCAATGTTAATGCAACGCCAGACAGCTTCACCTTCTTCTTTAAATAATTCGCTATTGCAAACCGGGCATTGCTTTGGATAATGAATAATTTTTTCATGACCATTTCTTACTTCCGGCATTGATTTTACGATCTGCGGAATTACATCTCCTGCACGTTCAACCAAAACCGTATCGCCAATTCTTAAATCTTTTTCTTTGATGTATTCTTCATTATGCATTGAAATGCTTGATACCGTTACGCCGCCAATATAAACAGGTTCAAGCTTGGCAACCGGCGTAACCGCACCTGTTCTTCCAACATTAAATTCAACACCAATTAATTTTGTTGTGCCTTGCCGGGCTTTGAATTTAAATGCAATTGCCCATCGCGGATGATGTGAAGTCATACCTAATTGATCCTGCAAAACCAAATCATTTACTTTAATTACCATGCCATCTATTTCATAAGGAAGGTCATCACGTTTGGCTTCGAATTCTTTACAATATTTTATTACTTCATCAATACCTTTTACAACTTTTTTTTCTTTTTCTGGTGAGCGGAAACCCAAATCCCACAACATTTTCAACGATTCACTATGTGTTATAAACGGCGCTTCTTTTTTAGAAATGTTTTCTTTTGAATGATCCTTTTCATCACTTACTTTTTTGCCTTCCAATGTTGTATAATAACTCACGTGATAAAGAAATGCTTCGAGGCTTCTTTTGGCAACAAGCTTTGGATCTTTAATGCGTAAACTTCCGCTGGCTGCATTGCGCGGATTTGCCAATACAGGCAAACCTTCCGCTTCCATCATGTCATTATATTTCTTAAAAGATTTTTTGCTCATCAATACTTCACCGCGTATTTCTGCAAGTTGAATATTGTAGTCAGAAAATTTTGCAGATAATGGAATAGAGCGAATTTGTTTTATGTTGTTGGTGATCTCTTCACCTTCAACGCCATCACCACGTGTTGCAGCACGACTCAATTCATCATCTTCATAAATCAGCGAAATACTTGCACCATCAAACTTTGGTTCAACGCAATATTCAATTACATCCAAGCCTGTATTTTCTCTTGCCTTACGATCGAAATCAATTAAATCATCTTCATTATAACTATTATCCAAACTCAACATTGGAACGAGATGCTGCACCGTTGGAAAGCTCGCATTCAATGTGCTTCCTACACGTTGCGTCGGCGAGTTTTTTGTGATGAGATCCGGATGCGCTTTTTCTAATGCTTCGAGTTGTTTGTAAAGCTGATCATATTCGGTATCAGAGAGCAGCGGATCATTCATTACATAATACCTGTATTCATGAAAGCGCAATGCGTTTCGTAATTCTTCTATATCGTTTACCGTTGCATCTTTTTTTAAGAATGCTCTTGAAATTTTTTCGAGATGTTGATTTTGTTGCGCTGAATACATAATCTGTTAGCAAATTAAAAGGAATTATAGTATTTAAACTGACGTTTTGAATATAGATTATGATATATTATTTTTACATTCTTCGGATAACGAAAATTACTTGCCATGCTGAAAGATGAAATTTCAAACGCTGCTTTACTGAATGAACCACAACGCCCGTTAATTAAAGATGTATTTAAACTTGTTGAATCATATCCGCGTGTACCCATTACTGTTGACTGTGTAATATTTGGTTTTGATAACAATGAGCTAAAGGTTTTATTGATACGAAGCGATTTGGAAATGTATCGTGGCAAATGGAGTTTATTGGGAGATTTTGCGCATGATGATGAAGAATTAGATGATGCCGCTTACCGTGTTTTGCGCGAAAGAACCGGAATGGATGATGTGTATCTTGAACAGGTGAAAACATTTAGCCATCCTAAACGCCATCCTGGAGGAAGAGTTTTAACTGTTGCGTATTGTTCTTTATTGAATACTGAACATCACAGCTTAAAAATCCTTGACAACGAACTTCATTGGCACAGCGTAAAAAAACTTTGTGATATGGCTTTTGATCACAAAGAAATTTTAGATACCTGTTATAAATGGCTGCAGAAGCGAATGCTGGAACATCCGCTTGGTTTAAATCTTTTGCCTGAGAAATTTTCTCTGCGCGAATTGCAAAATTTATATGAAGTGATATTAGATGTAAAGCTTGATCGAAGAAATTTTCGTAAGAAATTTTTTTCTATGGATTTTCTGATTGATACCGGCGAATATGAAGATGATGTACCGCATCGACCGGGAAGATTATATCGTTTTGACTTCGATAAATATCAGCACAATAAAAGAAGATGGACCGGCATTGAGTTTTAAAACTACGCCTTAATAAAAATAATCTGTATTCTTAACTGAATTTATGTTCATTAATACCTGAAAAATTAAAAACACCACCGCTATTAATAATAAGCTTTTAATATGATTACAAGTTAATTTTTACTTACAACGAGTGATATTTTTTGAACGAGCTCGTTATCACTATTTACAATAGACACAGTATACATTCCGGCCGCTATACCTGCGGGAAGATTTGTTTTGTAAGAGAATGTTCCGCCAGCATGTTCAATACGTCGCGTTAAAACCAACTGACCATTACTTGTATAAACGTCTGCTTTATAATTTCCTTTTGGAACACTTACAAGATTAATCTCAAAATTATTTGTTGTTACAGGATTAGGTGTAATGTTTATTGAACCATTTAATGTTTTTGCTACAGCCGCGCTTCTTGTAACAGGTACAGGCGTTGCAATTAAGCCTTTACGATAAATAATCATAAACCTGCGCATATAGGTTGTGGTATCGTAATAATTTGCTGTAAAATCATAGAGCGTAGTATCGTTTTGCTTCAACAAAGTTTTAATATTTGCATATTTATCAACAAGCCATGCCTGCATATTATTTGGCGTATTTACAGGTTGAACAGCTAAAACATAAGGCTGAGATGCTAAATAAGTCATTTTTAAAAATAGTGTATCGGTTAAAGCTGGTAACGGACGTGTTTCAATCGCCATTCTTCTTTCATTTCTTATCATTGCAATACTTTCATTAAAATTCGGAAACTTGATGGCATCATTTCCATCAACTGTAGTAGAATAATTTGAACCAAATAATGCAGCGGTGCCGTCTACCAGTAATAAAGAATCTGCAGATCGCAACATAAGATTCACGTATAAAACAGTGTTATTTACCGGTCTTGCAAAAACAGCTGTTTCACTTGCAACTTTGGAGCTTTGATTGAAAACAAGCGTTGGGTTTGCAGTGCTCGCCTGCACCATAAAGCCTTGCTCACCCTGTATAATGCCTGAAGGATAACCGGATACGTTGGGTACCATTATACCAGCGTCGTAAGTAATATAACCTCCTACGCCATAAGAGCCGTTTAACGCCGGATCCCAAACGTAATATTTATCTGCATAAATGCCGGAAAAATAATTGTCTATTGCATCAATAACGTTTATAGAAGAGGCAAAAGGATTTCCTACAAACAAATACTCTCCTGCGTTAGCTGTAATAGTTTTTGTATAAGTGCCGTTATTTAACCTGCCTGTTTCACGAATAATTGTTGGATCAGTTGGAGCAGAAGTTGCGAGTGCAAGATTTACCGCCCTGCTTCCTCTTACAAATAAACAATAGGCAGAATATGCATTGAGTAACGTAGACCCTGTAGGCGGCGCTCCGGTAACCCAATTACTTAAACTTTGGTTCCACACCTTTATGGAAGGATTATAGGTAGTATTAACATCGTAGCCCTTTGTCCAATCATTATCATAAGTTATGTCTGTACCGTAACCGGGATGCGGATCCTGGTGGTTTCCATACACGAGGTCATGGTTGTTTGCGCCTTCCTGCCATGCAGAGCGAATTGTAAGTGTATCGTTGTTGACAGGAACAGCCATAAAGCGCCATGCACGCCTCGGTGGAATATATCGTTCAACAGTTACATAATTTGAAATGGTACCGGATGAATTAGAAACACGTGCGGTTCCGTTTGCATCAGACTTGAGCGTTAAAAAGCCGGCAGCGTCAAAACTTCCATTGGCAGTTACAGTTCCAAAAGAACTACCGGCTGTTACATTTAACGCGTTTCCCAATGTGCCCGTGCCTGAAGAGTTTATTGTAAGATCATGTATGGTGTTTGCTGAAGGATCAAAATAAATTTTATTGCCGACCGCTGCATCTCCATTAATTATTAAATCAGAAGAATTCGTAACACTAAATGCTTTTGTATTTGTATAAGCTAAACTTATTTTACCACCCATAGCTAATGTATAACTGCCAAAATATAAGCTTCCGTTTATGGGTGAAATCGTACCTCCCATTATTACATTTTTAAACATTTTTACACCGGCAGAATTATTCCAGATTACATCATGAAAATCGCACGCCTGGGAACCCGTAATCTTTTGAAGCGAAGTGCCTGAAAATTTTGTTGTGCCTGTACCTTCAGTCATAAATGGCTGATCATTATTAAAATCTCCGGTAAGCTCAAAAAAACCGTCGTTTTGATAAGATGCTGTTGAATTATTAGTAAAGTCAGAATTGTTATACACATTGCCTGCTATATAAAGGCTTCCGGAATTAACCATTTGCGCTTTTACATAGCAACTAAAAAAAGTGAGAACAAAAAATAATAAGGACCTTTTTTTACTAAGGGACAATGGTAAAAACAACTGAAACAACTTAGGTTTCATAACAGGATATTGATTTGATGCAATTTATTCAAACCATATATCTATAAGTTGTTTAAAAGATTTAGTCGTATCCCATTAAGCCTTTAGTAAATAATAGACTATAAATAGCAACCTGATGTAAGAATTAATGCGAAGATTTTTTAAATTGATTCAGAACGTTTAAGGTTATCGTCAGTTTCGTACAAGTTATGATAGAGTGGATTAACAGCAAATGGCAAAGGCCTATTTTTTATAACAACTGCAGGATTACCAAAACAAATTTTGCCGGCAGGTAATGAATGAAAAACAGAAGAACGTGCTCCAACAACAGTACCGTTTCTAATAATTACTCCTGGCGAAACAAACACATCTGTTGCCAGCCAGCAACTATCTTCAATTATTATTGGTAATGAATAAATAGAAAAGTCTATATCTGTGTATTTATGCGAGCCTGTACATAAATAACTTTCCTGGGAAACAACTACATTTTTGCCGATGGTTATTTCTCCTAAACTATACAACACCACATTATCGCCAATCCAGCTATAATCATCAATAGAAATTTTCCATGGAAATTGTATATGAACAGATGGTCTGATTTTTACGCCCTTGCCAATGTTTGCTCCAAAGCATCGCAGCAGAAATCTGCGCCATGCATACATAAATTGAGGAGAAGCTTTAAACAAAATGGTTTGGGCAATCCACCAGCATTGCACCACAAAACCAGGCCGACCTCTAAAGCCTTTAGGCAAGCTAAATGTTTTTAATTGCTGAAATTGCATGTAGTTAGTTGGTTTTATGCAACATAATTAATTACTAATTTGCTGCTTGAGTAACGAATTAAACGCGATTAAAGTGTGCAAAATATGAATTTTAATGAAGAAAAATAACTTCATTATCGTTTATTTCCTTCTAATCTTCCTCATATTTTGCTACGGTTTTATTATATACGTCTGTTTAAGCACAAGGGCAAAAAAATTTATTCTTCATTTTTATATTCTTACCTAAACATCCAGCCTGGTTGGACATATTCGTTGCGAAAGCCGCTACAATAGTTTTAAAATTTTTAAAGGATATCATGCTGATCAAAAAAATCTCTCAAATGTATCTATATATTGAAGCAGGGGAGTAACTATTGCGTGGGGTTGCATTGGCGTAGATGTTATTTTATTGCTTGCATTTATTGTTGCACATAAACGGGTCGCTACTGGGTTCCCGCTAATACTTCTATTTAATATTAGTCGAATTGTTTTAATTGAATTAAGCAATTATTATCACTGGGCACATTTTCTTTCTTTCAATGCACTCAGCACTTTTAATTTTATAAATTATGTTATAATTATTCTGCTGATGGGTTTATTTGTATTTAGATACAGCAAATTGAAAAGGACAATAAAATAATTTGATGCGGAAATTATTTCTAAATATTTACACCAAAAATTGCGCGTGTATGTAATCAACAACGTCTTTATAATTTTGGTTTTGATTATATACTGCAAGCTGCCTGTCAGCACCTGTACCCTGCTCTAAAATTTTTTGCACATAAGCTACTGCATGGCGGCTTCCTAAATCATCCAATACATCATCAACAAAGTCTAATAATTCATAAATTAAAACACGCGTATTTACTTCAGCTTCTTTACCAAAATCTATTAAGCTTCCATCAATACCATACCTGCCAGCACGCCATTTATTTTCATTTATTAAAGCACGCTGATAAATAATAAAATTTAAATTCTGGTTGCGCAGTTTGTACAGCTTTGCACATATCGCCTGAAACAATGCCGCAATCGCAATTGTTTCATTGGTTGTCATCGGCACATCACAAATTCTAAATTCAACTGTATTAAAAAATGGATGAACCCTTAAATCCCACCAAATCTTTTTTGCATTATCAATGCAATTGGTTTTTATGAGAAGATTTACATAGCTCTCATAAGCTTCTATGCTTTCAAAATAATCAGGAATGCCTGTGCGTGGAAATTTATCAAACACTTTCGTGCGAAAAGATTTATAACCTGTTTGCCTGCCTTCCCAAAAGGGAGAGTTAGTGCTTAATGCATAAACGTGCGGCAAAAAATATCTTGCTGAGTTTGCAATGTGTATCGCCATTCTTCGGTCTTCCATTCCTACATGTACATGCAAGCCAAAAATTAAGTTGCTGCGTGCCGCTTCCTGTAGTTCATTTACAATTTGATTATAGCGCACATGGTCTGTAATTAATTGTCTTTCCCAATGGCTGAAAGGATGTGTACCTGATGCACCGATCCAAAAGCCAAGACCATCTGCAATTTGCGAAATAGTATGCCGTAACGTTGAAACATCGCGATAGGCTTCATCAATATCCTGGCAGATATCTGTTCCTACTTCTACAACTGCCTGGTGCATTTCTGCTTTTACTTTATCACGTATTATTTTTTGTCCTTCGTTTACAATTTT
>DASZUY010000197.1:0-2096 GCA_035547495.1 Parafilimonas sp.
AGAAAAGGCAATATTGGATTAGTGGTTGCTACGCAAATTGCAAGATATGTTGCACCTGATAATCCTTTGCCCGGATGGCATTCGCCGCAACAGGCATGGGCGCAAACACAGGCACAGCTTGCATGGTATAAAGAAATGGAAACTTGCGGTGAAATGAAAATGATTAAGAACGTTGAAGACTTAAATAAGCATGTTACTGAATGGATGAATAATAATTCAGCTAAAAAACCTATTGGCTATATTTTAAGTTTGGAAGGTGCGGATTCTTTGGTTGACATAAGTTATGTTGAACGTGCATACAATTATGGTTTGCGCGCAATCGGTCCTGCGCATTATGGTCCTGGTCGTTATGCAAATGGCACCGATGCAACAGGACATTTGAATGAAAATGGAAAAGCGTTGCTAAAAGAAATGGAGCGTTTAAATATTATTCTTGATGCAACACATTTGTGTGATGATGCATTTTGGGATGCGATGGATTTATTTCATGGTCATGTTTGGGCAAGCCATAATATGTGCAGGAAATTTGTAAATCATAATCGCCAATATAGTGATGAACAGATAAAAATTTTGGTTGAACGAGATGCCGTAATTGGTGCTGCGTTCGATGCATGGATGCTTGTTCCAAATTGGAAGCGTGGTATATCAACGCCAAAAGAAATGAATTGTGATCTAAATAAAGTGATTGATAATATCGATCACATTTGCGAGCTTGCTGGAAATACTTTGCATGTTGGTATTGGTTCAGATTTAGATGGCGCTTTTGGCAAAGAACAATCTCCTTATGATTTAGAAACAATCGAAGACTTAAATAAAATTTCGCAATTATTAATGAATCGCGGTTATTCAAAACACGACATAGAAAATATTATGCATGGTAACTGGCTGCGTTTTTTAAGAAAAGCGTGGAAGTAACTACCTTCATCAAAATCATCTGCAATGACACACAAAACACATTACGATACAGTTTCAAAAGCAATTGAAGAATTGCGCAGGCAAGGTTTTACAACAGATTTTAATATTGATGAAGACAAACTTGCTTGCAGCCAGGGAAAGTACAGTACAAAAGATTTTGAAGTAATGGATGTGTATCGTTATGAAGGCGATTCAGACCCTGGTGATGAAGCTGCTGTATACGCAATAAAATCTCATGATGGAACAAAAGGTGTTCTTGTTACAGGTTATGGCGCATCAGACGACATCTCAAAAGAAATGATGGATAAATTAAGCAGTGCACAAAGAGATTAAAGCTTGCGTTTATAACTTACTCTTATCATATCTCGTAATATTTTTTGGATGATAGATTGATCATCTGAAATGCGCAAGCATACTTTAAATACACACCCATCCTTATAAATTATTATTAAACATTTACGAAGCGATAATTTTTATTTGCGTATTTATTATTATTGATAGAATAATGGAAGCAGATAAAAACCTATTCGTTTATAAAAATTCAATCGTAAGAAAAATTTGGGGCAGCGCAGATACCGTGATGTTCATCTTTGCAGGTTCCGCTGCGGAATTTGCTTTGAATAAAGCGGTTGACTGGCTCTACTTTACGGGCAAGTTGCCAGCTAATCCAATTGGAAGACTATTTTCAACTGTTACTTATGCGCACAGAATAATTTTTTCTGATCTTGACAAAGCAAATAAAGCAATTGATAATATTACAGGCATTCATAAAGCTGTTGAACAAAATCGTAATGCGGTTATTCCAGATTGGGCGTACAGAGATGTTTTGTACATGTTGATTCATTATTCGATTGCTTCGTATGAATTGCTTGAACGAAAACTTTCACCACTGGAAAAAGAAGAAGTGTTTGATGTGTTTTACAGAGTTGGCAATCGCATGCAGTTAAAAGATCTGCCAACAAATTATAATGATTGGAAAAGAAGTTACGCAGAACACTTACAACGCGATTTAGAAAAAAGCAAGTTTACCGTTGACTTATTTAAACAATATGAAAAACATCTCGGTAGTTTTCGTTATGCGATATTGATCGAAGCGCAAAAATCATTAGTGCCTGCAAGGGTAAAATCCTTATTGCAATTCAGTAAAATTGCTTTGCTGCCTTTTGTTATTCCGCCGTATA
>DASZUY010000198.1:0-23739 GCA_035547495.1 Parafilimonas sp.
GATTGGTTTTAGTAAGACAAAGACCGGGCACTGCAGGTGGTATTTGTTTTATGACGATAGAAGATGAAACCGGCAATGCGAATCTTGTTGTATTCAGAAATTTATTTGAAGACACGTACAGGAAAGAAATTCTTCAATCTAAATTAATCATGGTGCAGGGCAAAGTACAAAAGCAGGATAATGTGATTCATGTTATTGTACAACATTGCGAGAACTGGTCTGACCAACTATCTGCGTTAACTGAAGATGGAGAAGTTGAAGTGAGTGTGCTTACTTTATCACCACGCGATGAAAAAGATGGCTTTCCGTTTGAAGCACAAAACAGGAAAACACAGGTAAGAAAGAAAGTTGTGCAAGCAGAATTATTTCCTGATGCAAGGAATTTTAGATAATAAAAAAATGAAATTATGATGACGTTATTTGACGATACTTTATTATTTGATGAAGGCAAGAAACGATATACCGATTTTGAATTGCCTGATGCAGTATTAAAATTGTGGGAACAGTTTTTTCAAAAAGATGAATCAGATCATTACTATAAAATATTATTGAAAGCATCGCCCTGGAAACAACGTACCCGCAAAATGTACGACAAGATAGTGCCTGATCCAAGACTTACTGCCTGGTATGGAAATGAGAGCCCAGCCGCATGGCCTTCAATATTATTAGAAATAAAAGAACGTGTTGAACACGAATGCGGGATTGTATTTAACAGCGTGTTGCTAAATTATTATCGTGATGGAAATGATTCGGTAGCATGGCATAGTGATACATTACCATCATCGGGTAAACACCATGCCATAGCATCTGTTACTTTCGGAGAAACGCGTTTATTTAAAGTGCGGCATAAAACAAATAAAGGCGTTGCACAACTCAGCATTCCGCTTACACATGGAAGCTTTCTGTTAATGGGTGAAACCATGCAATATCATTATGAACATCATGTACCAAAAACCAGCCGTAAGATCGGAGCAAGGATCAACCTTACCTTTAGGATATCTGATAAAGAATCATAATGATCCTGAAAAGCAAACGAGATTCAAGCCTATTTTAAAACAGCAACAGATCTGAATTACTTCTTTAATTTTTTCTCAACCTTCGCTCTTGAATTACCAACAGACTTAACTGCTTTTTTTACCTGTTCCGCATTTGAATTTGTTTTTTCCGCTTCATAGTTTACTTCATAATCTTGTCCGCCAGCTACTCTTTTACGGTCCTGAGAACGACCACGGGTTGTTTTTGCCATAATTAAGGTTTTATTAAATGATACATAAAAGCCGTGCCAATCACTAATTACAATCATACTTAAGTTGGCACAAAAATTTAGACTATACTACCTGTAATGTCCAATCGTGAAATAAGCAGGTTATTTAGTTTATATGCTGAACTTTTATTGTTACATCAAAAAGATGAACGCTTAGCGGCATTATTATCCGGTGCAGCATACCGTTTAAGAAATATCGAAGAAGCGGTAACTGGTTTAAGTAAAGAAGAAATATCAAAAGTTTTTAAACCGGAACTGATCAACCTCATTAAAGAATTAACATTAACGCAAACCATACAAGCGCTTGATGAACTTATTGAGCTTACACCGCAGGGCTTATTTGAAATGATGCGGATTAAAGGACTTGGCGGAAAGAAATTATCTGCTTTATGGAAAACAGCCAAGATCGACAGCATGGACGCTTTGCTTGAAGCCTGTAAAAAAGATGCAGTAAGTAAGCTACCTGGCTTTGGTAGTAAAACACAGGAAAATATTATTAAAGCAATTGAAACGTACAGAAGCGGCGAAGATCATTTTCATTATGCAAGTGTTGCAGATACGGCAAATGCACTTGTGAAATCATTACAATCTTTATTCAACACAGAACTGATAAGCCTGTGCGGGGAAGTACGCCGGCAGTCAACAACTGTTAAACAGATCGAGATCATCGCAGCATTATCTCCAAAACGAATGCAAAATGTATCACTTCGTAGATTACTAAGTGTGCAATATTCAGATAAGGAAGAAACCAAAGCACATACGTTAGATGAAATGCCGGTTACAATATATCATACAACGGCTAAAAAATTCCATCATGAATTGTTTATCAGAACAGGGAACGAAATGCATGTAACAAAAGTTTTAAACAGGATAAAAGGAAAACGTCAGTTCAATTCTGAAGCATCAATTTACAAGGCTGCAGGCATGCCATTCATTCTTCCTGAAATGCGCGAGGATGTTGCTGAGTGGGGTTTTAAAAACAACAACGATGACTTAATCAATTTTGAAGACATCAAAGGTGTTGTACATAATCACACAACGTGGAGTGATGGTGTTGATGGATTGAAAGATTTTGTTCTTGCTTGTAAGAAACGAAGATTTGAATATTGTGTTATTTCAGACCATTCAAAAAATGCACATTATGCCGGAGGTTTGAAAGAAGAAAAAGTGTTGAGGCAAATGAAAGAAATTGACAAGCTGAATAAAGAGCTTACACCGTTTAAAATTTTTAAAAGTATTGAATGCGATATACGTCTGTCAGGAGATTTAGATTATGAAAATGACTTTCTAAAATTGTTTGATCTTGTTATCATTTCTGTGCACCAGCAGTTAAAGATGAGTGAAGAAAAGGCAACTGACCGTTTAATCAAAGCAATTGAAAATCCTTACACAACTATCCTCGGACATATGACCGGAAGGCAATTACTTATTCGACCTGGTTACCCTGTAAACTTCAAAAAAGTAATTGACGCCTGCGCTGCAAATAATGTGATCATTGAAATCAATGCAAACCCCTATCGTTTGGATATGGATTGGAGCCACATACCTTATGCGTTAAAAAACGGCGTGATGATTTCTATAAACCCGGATGCACACAGCATTGGTGAAATTGATAATATACGTTGGGGTGTATCTGCAGCAAGAAAAGGAGGATTGACAAAAGATATGACATGGAATGCGATGGGATTAAAACAAATTGAAAGCTGGTTGAAAAAATATAAACCAAAACATCAGATCGCGTAAACTGTTTTTATAAACGTAATTAGATTGCCGGGTTCCGGAACTTCCTCGATCAACTCAAAGAGCGTTTAACGCGTTCTTGTTGGCATTTTTTTTATTGCATATAGAGATATGCGCAAGAACAAGGTTTACATTGGCACCTCCGGTTGGCACTATAAGCACTGGGTAGGAAAATTTTATCCTGAAAAAAGTAATGCCAGGCAGCAGTGGGAATTTTATAGTAAGCATTTCGATACAATTGAAATAAACAACTCCTTTTATAAACTGCCGCCACCAACTGTATTCGAAGATTGGTATATGCACTCACCAAAGAATATGTTGTTTGCAGTGAAAGCCAATCGCTTCATCACACATATGCGAAAGCTTACCCAACCCGAAGAACCGATAACAAGATTATTTTTTAGTATTCTTCAACTGAAGGAAAAGCTTGGTCCCATTTTATTTCAGCTTCCTCCAAAATGGAAAGTGAATGTTACGCGGTTTAAAGAATTTTTAGAAACATTACCCAATGGATACAGGTATGCATTTGAATTCAGAAATCATACATGGTATAGCGATGAAATTTATGCGCTTTTACAACAGTATAATTGTGCTTTTTGTATTTACGAATTAGAGAAGCATTTGTCGCCCATGGAAGTAACCGCCGACTTTGTGTATGTGAGGCTGCACGGACCAACCGAATTAAAATACCAGGGGAGTTATAACGGCACCACATTAAGAAAATGGGCGAAGCAATCTTTGACATGGCAAGAAGAAAAACGAGATGTATATATTTATTTCGATAATGACCAGGATGCGTATGCAGCATTTAATGCGCTCGCATTAAAAAAAATTGTTGCAAAACAAAGTGCATCTACATCAAAAAAATAAAAATGGATGCACTTTGAAGCGCTTCAGCGTGCATCATAGTCTGCTATCAATTTTCCTATTATCTGTGCTCTTTCAATGATCATTGCTAACCTCTGCCCACAGAGCATTATCATAGGTATCAGCAATTTTCTATTTCTGTATTTTTTGACGGTAAATGCACCGTGAATACTGTATTTAAAGATGTTTCAAATTAGACCGACCAGGAGTCCACCATAAGAGGATCACAAAAAGACCACAAGAAGACCACAAGCAGACCACAGGAAGATCACAATAGGATCACAGGAAGACCACAAGAGAATCGCAGGAAGACTACTACCAGCGTACAAGGAGCGCACCCGAGAATAGATTAAAATTGCTTATCTCTACGTTTTCTGCCAATCATGTCTTCGAAAAGGACGATGTGTTTTTTCGATTGGTTGGTGTCGCACCAACCGAAATAGCAGGTATATACAAACGAACACAATTCCATTAAAATAGTTTTAGGCCATGCGCAAAAACCTTATTGGTATGCAGTATTAAAACGTAACGCTGTATGAATATCTGCGCAACCAGGAAAATCAGCCAAATCGTGGTTCACACTTCCTGGCATATTTAAATGAATAAATACTCATTATTTACTGCTATACAACGCTCACTCCCTAATACAAAGCCCTCGTAAAAACGAAGGCCACAAGATATGAAGCTCTTAAAAAGTTTATTCCGTTTTCAATCTTCTTCATCAAAAACGCAATCCGTTTTAAACAACATCAACGCTTAAGCGTTCTTATGTCAATGAAGTTTTTGTCATGCTTATTTAATAACGGTAGTGGTATATACTTTATCATCAACCGTTAATCTAACAAGATAAACTCCTGTACTTGCATTGTTAATGTTCAACGGAATATTGTAATCACCTGCCATCATTTTACCTTTTTGTATTGCTTTTATAACATTGCCGTTTGATGATATTATTTGAATAGAAACAACGCCGGCTTTATCCAGCGTTAATGAAACAGAACTGTTGTTGATAGGGTTACCGTTTATCTTCCATATAAATTTTGAGTATGCAAGTTTTTGTATAGAAGAATATAAATACCTGCCATCATTATCTACTTCTTTGATACGATAATACGTTATGCCCTCATTTATATTGTTATCAGTAAAAGTATAATAAGTTGATTTGCTTGTTGCAGGTAAAAAATTCATGGAAATATAATTTAAAGTATTGACACTCTTTTCAACATAATAACCTTCTACATTAATTTCATTTGCAACACGCCAGTTAAGCAAAGCAGTATTGCCTTTTTGCATAGCAGTAAATGCAATAAAGGTCATAGGTAAAATACCCGAACAATTGCTAATTGTATCACCTGTAATTGTCCAGTGTTTTATGTTTACCAAACTATCGTGTGAAGCTTTGGCAGTCACAGAATCGTATATTAAACCAGCTGCACCAAGGCTTAATCCATTTGGTGTAGATGCGCTACCAGCCCACCCTTTTAGGGTAAAACTGTAATTGCTGCAATTCATGCCGCTTTGGTCAAACATGGCCGCCATAAAAGGTGAACTGCTTAAATTCCAAGAACCAATATCTTGGTTAAAAACTTTTGCATCTTCAAACATTAACGCCATATTATTAACACTGCGCACGTTCCATTTATATAAGGGTTGATTAAATGCAAAAGCGGATAAAAACATTCCGCTCATATCAGTTACTTTGCTTACATCCCAGTCGCCTATAGGCTGGTTGAAAGAAATGGCGGCACTAAACATGCCACTCATGAGATTAACGTTACCGGTATTCCAATGGCTTATATCCTGATTAAAGGCAACTTCTTCTTCAAACATTCCTTGCATGTTTCTCACCTGGCTCACATCCCAGTTTCCAATAGGCTGGTTAAAAGAAATACTATTATAATTACTATAAAACATGTAACTCATGTCGGTAACGTTACCCACGTTCCAGTCACCGATGGGTTGATTAAAAGAGAGTGCATCGTAGAACATGCGGCTCATATTAGTAACGTTGCTAACATTCCAGGCGTCTATGGGTTGATTAAAAAGGCGTGAATCTTCAAACATTTCCCTCATATCAGTAACGTTACTCACATCCCAGCTGCCAATTGGCTGATTAAAGTGATATGCGTTTTCAAACATGTGGCTCATGTTAGTTACTTTGCTTACATTCCAGTCGCCAATGTATTGATCAAAATTAAGATCAATAGAAAACATCGAACTCATATCAGTAACATTGCTTACATCCCAGTCATCGATAAACTGATTAAAATTGTATGCGTTATAAAACATTGAATTCATATTGGTAACATTACTCACAGCCCAGGTATCAATTGATTGATTAAAATGGTTTGCCTCTTTAAACATGTAACTCATATTTGTCACGTTATGCACATCCCAATCGCCAATTGGTTGATTAAAGTTGCGTACACTATCAAACATTCCGCTCATGTTTGTAACATTACTTACATCCCAACTGCTCATTGCAGGATTTGTTGCAAACAAAGAACAACGGAAAAAAGCATAAGACATATCTTTTACATTGCTGAGGTTGGGTATATCCTGAGCATTCATAACCATAGAATAGCAATTGGCAAATGCAGCATTAAAAGTACTCCATTCAATATCTCCCCATTGTTCAATACTTATTAATTTTTTGCAATCACTATTTGTAGAATCATCGCTTATATTTTGCATGATAGCAGAAAAATTGCCACTGCCAGGCGTCACATATATTTTATAAATACCGGGTTCAGGAAATAAGAGGTTATTTGCACCGCTTGTACCAATAGTATTACCAGTATCTGAAGTATTATTTACATTTATCCAGCTTACTTGAAAATCATTACCGGTTGCATAAAAATTTACATGCATGCTGTCAGAAATCCCGGTCTTTCTGGTATCCCACATAGTAATAAAAGGTCTTTGCGCATAATTGGTTAAGAACATGCCTACGCATAGGTATAGGAGTAAATGTTTTTTCATGATGGTACTGTTTTTTAATTTTGGTTTATTTAAATCAAATGTATACATCTTTAATTTTAATAAGGCTATTTATACTTTGCAATTTTACTTTTAATGAAGCAGTCTGTTATTTATATTTCTACTTTCAAAAATTATTGTAACGCGGTTAACGGCTCACTAACGCCGTTGTTGGTCGCTGACCAACATTTTCCATGAACTTCTCTAGGGAACGCTTAAATGAATAAATATTCATTTAAACTCCAATACCAAATTATACGATTAATTAAAAAGCTCTCGTAGAAACGAAGGCCGCAATCCTAAACCCATTTTAATAATGGAATATCTAAGATAATAATTCTTTTGCCTGGTATCACAGCAAGTAAATTTGGCGTTTGTACGCAGTTACGAAGATGTGATGATACTCATAACAACCTGCCTGCCGGCAGGCAGGTACAAAAAGTATAACATTCAAATGTTGATTGTGAAGGATAGAATTTTTTTTGAATTGCGCATAATATCATAAATCTTTGGATTGGCAGTAACCTAAAAAAACCTGTATTATTTTACCGAGACTATGCAAGTATTCAAAATCAGACAAGACGGATTTAAAGAAATCAGAAAGAAAATGCTTTTACGTTCAATCCCTCTGCTTTTAATTGCTGGAGCGGTTGGAATTACGATAAGCACCATAAATTCAAAACAAAAAGAGAATGACGTAAATGTTCTTCCAATTGTAATTCCAATAGCTGTTTTAGCATTAGGGTTTGGGCTTTATCGTGGTGTGAACAGACAAAAGGCTTTATTCGAAAGCTATACGTTGACAATTACTAATAATCTTGTAACAAGAGAGCAACTCAACACACCTACAATCTCTATTTATTTTAATGACATTAAAGAAATTGCTAAGCACAAGAATGGTAGTTTCACAATCAAAGGAAAAGAGACAGTTGACGTAATTGGAATACCTGTACAAATTGGCGATTATTCACAGCTTGAAACAGTATTGCAACAAATACAACCAATTGTTGTAAAAGACAAAGGTTCATTTTTAGAGAAATATCAAAGTTTGATAGGGCTGTTAACAGTTGGACTAATGCTTTGTGTTTACACTGTCAATAACAAAATAATTGTTGGGTTGACAGGAACTGCTTTAGTAGCCTTGATGGTTTGGAGTTTTATTAAAATTCGTAGCAGTAAAAATGTTGACAGTAAAACTAAAAGAAGTGTTTGGTGGGTTTTATTAGTTTTAGCATCTGTAATTGCGGTTATGATTTTTAAGTTGACAGGACTTGTAGATATGCAAAAACATTAAGTGCGTCAGAGAAGGGCTACTGCCAACATTGGGTTTTATGTAAGTTGGGTTAACACTGTAACATCAGCTAATCGCAAACCCCGGCGTCGGTTCGTTCAGATGAATAACTATCAGCTTTTGTAATTAATTTCAACAATATATTTTCAATTAACAGCGGTTATAGGCAGACGTAATACTAATTCAACATGTATAGAGCCCTGTTCGTTAGCGGTCATTGTAAAACGACACTCATCAAAATTAAAAAGGTCATAATATGTCAGAACAATACCCCAAAATTTATCTCTATAAACGAATTGTTCAGGCGAAACTTTTTATTGACAGTCACTTCGAAAACAAAATAGATCTTGACAATATTTCAGACGAAGCCTGTTTTTCAAAATTTCATTTCCTACGGCTTTTTAAATCTGTTTATGGTAAAACACCTTATCAATATTTAATACAGGTAAGAATTGAAAACGCCAAGAATTTTTTAAGGCTTAACTATGCTGTTTCCGACGCCTGCTTTCAGGTAGGGTTTGAAAGCATAACTTCCTTCACAGCGCTATTTAAAAAATGCGAAGGCTGCACACCTTCCGAATATCAACGCCTGCACAAAATAAGAGAAGAAAAAATCAGGGCGAAACCTTTAGACGTTATTCCCAATTGCTTTGCCGAACAAAAAGGATGGATAAAGAATAGCAATTTTCAAGAGATAATTTAGAAACACAAAACAGAATTTTACATCATTGTTTAACTAAAAAGTATTAAAGCAATGATTACGAAAATGAACCACGTCAGCGTTTTTGTTTTAAACCAGGATAGCGCTTATGATTTTTACGTGAATAAGCTTGGCTTTAAAGTGCATACCGATGCATCAATGGGACCAGGAATGCGCTGGTTAACCGTTTGCCCGCCGGAACAACCCGACCTGGAAATTTCATTAATGCCGATTGAGGAAGGAATGATGTTTAAAGGTGAAGCTGCAAAGCAAATGAAGGAGTTGGTAAAGAATGGAACATTTGGGTTTGGTGTATTTCAATGCAACAATTTGAACGCGACCTACGAAGAATTAAAAGCAAAAGGAGTTGAATTTAAAAAGCCGCCAACAAAAGAGTTTTATGCTTACGAAGCACTGTTTATTGATGACTCCGGAAACTGGTTTTCATTGGGTGAAAAAAATAAAGAAGGATAGAAGATGGTACTAATGCAGATGTAAATTTTATAAACAATATCAATAAACAGCAACACAAACATGATTAGAAAAGTTGCAGGTATTATTGCAGGCTATGCCATTTTCGTAATTACATCACTTGCTTTATTCAAGTTGTCGGGGCAAGATCCACATGCGCAGGCAACGACAGGCTTTGAGATATTGACTGCACTTTATGGTGTTGTCTTTTCATTTTTATGCGGGCTGGTTGTACAACTTATTTCCAAAACAAATACGCTTATTCTGAATTATATTTTAGCCGTGATAATAGCAGGCTTTGCCACATTTTCGCTTATTCAATCAGATGGCAGCCATTGGACACAGCTATTAGCGATTTTTGCGTTTGCACCGGTCTCCGTTTTAGGCGGACTTTTTTACATCAAACGAAACAAAAAATGATATGCAGGAAATTATCAGGAAATTAAAATTTAAAGAAAAAGCTGTTATTCTTAATGCGCCAACCGGCATGGAAAAGCTGTTTGCAGAACCTGGCTTTGCAACGTCTTTTGACAAAAAAGTAAAAAGTGCAAACACGCTGGTTTTTATAAATAACAGCAAGGAGTACCTTGACTTTTTGAACAAACAACTCAGTTACATTGAACCCGACGGTGTGTTATGGTTTGCCTATCCCAAAGGCACTTCAAAAATAAAAACAGACATTAACCGAGACACCCTTCGTGTAACAGGCGAATCGTTTGGAATTACTACCGTAACCGCAATTTCCATAGACGACACGTGGAGTGCATTGCGGTTTAGACCAATTGAAAAAGTTGGGAAATAAAAAGGAACAACGAACCGCTGACAAAAGCATCCTATGTAAAGCGGTTGTGAGAGAGATTAGATAATATATTTTTCAAAGTTCTGTCGCACCAAGGTCTGCTTACGCTTTGTGCGTTGCCGCGACCCTACGTTTATTTAAATGAATAAATATTCATTTATTATTCAAACTCCAACACCGAATTATACGATTAATTTAAAAGCAATCGTAGAAACGAACGGCGGAATGAATTTGCGTTTGGTTATTTTTTTCTAAATTGTAGGTAATATCATCAATCCTTGCGTTGTGCGTTATGTTTTGTGACAACTCTAACAACATAATAAGTCTTCTAACATTACATTCGATACAAATTAAACTGTAAATGATTAAATGGCTTGCTGTTGTTTCACTTTTGTTCTTTGCGAATTGTTCACCAACAAAAAATGAAATTTCACAATCTTATAAAGCCGGGTTTACAATAATACATGCAACCGATACATCAAGGTTATATAAACCAAAAACTGAAACATCAGATTATCTTCATTACAGACCAATTGATATAGATATTTGGTATCCTGCTGATGCATCTTTTGCCGACACACAGCTTTTAGTACGCGACTTTTTAAACTTATTGGAAACTCGTGCTAATTATTACAGTGCTTCAAATATTGGCAATGGAGCTACAGCACAATTAGCACAATTTTTTTGTGAAGCTTTTAAATGTTCCGACACAACTAAACTACTTAACTTCAAAACAAATAGTTTTAGAAATGCAAAAGCTGCCAATGGTAAATTTCCTTTAGTAATTTACATGACTGCCTTCAACGGAATGAGCTATGAAAATTTTTCACTGTTTGAAGAATTGTCAAAGAAAGGTTTTGTTGTAGTTTCAGTAAGTTCAATCGGACGTTTCCCGGGCGACATGACTATGAAAAAAGAAGATCTGATGGAGCAAGTTAATGATGCAATTATTACGCTAAACGTATTAAAACAAAATCCGAATATTGATTTTAATAAAATTGGTATAGTTGGCTATAGTTGGGGTGGATTAGCCGGCGCTATTCTGGCAAATGAAATAGCTAATGTTCGTTGTTTAATTTCTTATGAAGGTTCAGAGTTTCATCACTATGGAAATGCAAAAGATGAAAACGATGATTTCAACATAATCAGAAACAGCAAAGAATTTAAAGACATACAACTTACAGTTCCATATCTCCGTTTAGAAAGTTCTCCTTCAACGCAGCCAGCTAAAATAGATTCAGTTTATAACTTTTATCCAGATAACATTAATAATGCTCAAGTTTTTGCTATTGATTCAATGCAACATGAAGACTTTGTTTTTCATCAGTTGTGAAAAAATCTGGTAATTGTGCAATTAATCAACGTTATAATACAGCTTTAAATTTAGGTGTTAGCTTTTTAGAAGACAATCTTAAAAATGAAAATCACTTTTCAACGACTGTTAAAGAGATGAAGAACATAACTGAAAAGAAATAAATCTACTAACAACAAATGTATTCACGCAAGTCATAGAGCAATCGCTTCGCAGGAACGGACGCAATTCGCCAATCAACCGGCATTTCAAATTTTTCTATAAGAATTTTGCAGCATAAAATAAAGCACTTACTTTTGACTGACTATTTAGTCATTCAAAAAATTTTATGTCCCCAAGAAGTAAAAAAAGTAACGAAGAAATCCGGAACGCCAGTAAGCAAACAATTGCAGATTCTGCATTGGCGTTATTCATCCATGAAGGATATTTAAATGTTACGATCGATCAGATTGCAAAAAACGCCGGCGTCTCAAAGGGGCTCATGTACAATTATTTTTCGGGAAAAGAAGAATTGCTGAGTTTCATAATTGAAAGGATTATGACTGAAGTGTCTGCGCTTGGTGAAATAATTCTTGCAGAAAAGGATCCGGTAAATAAAATGAAAGTCATGCTCACCACAACGTTCAAACTGTTGCGTGAAAAAGGTGACTTCTGGAAAACTATTATGCCGGTAATTACTCAAAAAGCAATTTCAGAAAAAATGGAAGAAGGACTTAAAGCAATTTTTGTTTCGGTAACAAAAGATATGAAACACATGTTCAAAGCTTGTGGTGTCAGGAATCCGGAGCTGGAAGCCTATCAGTTAGGTGCTTTACTCGATGGTATTGCATGGCATTATTTCTTTCTTTTCGAAGATAACTATCCCTTAAAAAAAATGGAAAAAGAATTAATACGGAAATACACTGAACTATTAGAAAATGGAGAATAAAAATATTTTAATATCAGGAGCCGGAATAGCAGGAACCACCCTCGCATTTTGGCTGAAAAAATTCGGTTTCAATCCAACCATCATCGAGATTTCACCTACACTGAGAGAGGGAGGCTACGCCATTGATTTTATGGGGGCGGGATACGATGTTGCTGAAAAAATGGGAATTATACCCCTCCTCGAAAAAGCGGACATCAATGTTTCAAAAGTTGGATTTGTTGACACAAACAACAATGAAAAAGGCAGTATGAACTATGCGAAAATTAAAAAACTAATGCATAACCGGGCACTTACATTGCTCAGAAGTGACTTAGCTAAGGTTATTTATGAAAATTTAAACAACCAAGTTGAGATCATTTTTGGGGACGCAATCGAAAAAATTGAACAAACTAAAGAAAATATAATCGTAACATTCCGAAGCGGTAAAAGTCGCTCCTTTGACTTACTGGTTGGAGCAGACGGCTTACATTCTGTTGTGAGGAATTTGACGTTTGGAAGTGAGGAGCAATTTGAAAAATATTACGGCTACTACACTTCGTCTTTTACATTAGAAAACTATTCACCTAAAAACAGAGCTTTTTTGATGTGCAATGTTCCGGGCAAACAAGCTGCAGTATATGCATACAGTGATGAAAAAACAGCTACATTTTTTGTTTTTGCTTCACCCGATAAATTAAAATATGACCACCATGACGTTAATAAACAAAAACAAATCTTAAAGGATGAATTTATGAATATGGGTTGGAAATGCCCGGAAATACTTTCAAGAATTGATTCTTCACCGGACTTTTATTTTGATTCGATCAGTCAGATTAAAATGGACAATTGGTCTAAGGGTAGAGTAACTTTAGTTGGTGATGCCTGCTATTGTCCATCGTTATTATCGGGAAAGGGATCAACGCTTGCAATGACCGGTGCATACATTCTTGCGGGAGAATTAAAACAAGCTAACGGCAATTACGAAATTGCTTTTAAAAACTATGAAGATATCTTCAAACCATTTATCAGTAAAAAACAAAAATCCGCACAAGGATTTGCAAAATCATTTATCCCTAAAAGCAATTTCGGAATTTGGGTAAGAAATCAGGCATTAAAATTAATGTCATTATCCTTTATCTCTAAACTTTATCTAAATCAGTTTATGGATAAGGAGCTAACAATGAAAGAATATTAACAAGACATGAATTGTAAGATATTTAAACATAATGACATTACGAAGTTAATTTAACGCTTACATTTTAAGTTCGCAACAGGAAATGTATTTCGGGATTTTTTTGGCTGGTAATTCTTGATGCGTCTGTTCGTAAACTTCTTAGGGAAGGAATGAGGAGGTAAAATCTAAGTATTATTTATAAGGAATCAATCAACGCTTCTGTCGCCGCAGATTCTGGTTAAGCTTTATGCCTGGCAGCGATCCCGCTTTTATTAAATGAATAAAAATTCATTTATTCCACTATAGTAATGCTGCAACGTCAAAATAAAAGCCTCCATAGAAATAAAGACCGCAATGCTAAACCCATTTTTAATGATGGAATATCTTAAATACTAATTCTTTTACCCGGAGGGAACTATATGGCAGTTGGGACAAAGGGAGAAACGATTGAAATTATTGTAAGAAATAGTTTGGTGCAGAACAATGTTTCCAGTATTCCATAATTATTTTTATCTGTTCCTTTAATTCTATGAAGCTGGTAGGTTTTGTAAAAAAACCCTGGACAGAGGTACTATAAGCATCTATAACAGCCTGATGATTAAGCGCTGTTGTAAAAAATAAATAAGGGATACATTTGAGATGTAGATCAGCATTCTCTTTTAATTTTAGCCTTAATTGAAATCCATTAAGCTTTGGTAAATTAATATCTGAAAGAATTAGAAATGGATTTTTATTTCCATTAGCTAAAAACGCTAAAGCTGATTGCCCATCATTAAAAAAAATAATTTCGTTCGGATAGTTTAATTCTTTAAAGGATTCCTGAATTAAGAATTGGTCATCCAGGTCATCTTCGATCACTATAATACATCCTTCTTTATTCATTTAATGAAGGTAACGTAATGCTATTAAATTACCTGTATTTGATGTTCTTAAAATTCCTGCCACCACAGATTCTGCTTAAGCTTTATGCTTGGCCGCGATGCCTGCATTATTTACGCCCTTATTTCTATGATAGTGCGGAAAAAAAACATCGTTTGACCCTGCAGAAAAATCGAATCTCACTTATTCGCTCCGGAATATTTGTTATTGAAAAAGATTTAGAAGCATTGGATGGTGGTCATTTTCAGCAATAGTTGTGGCTGCGGATAAATCGCATTGTTTTTGTGGTGAAAAATAAACCCCGCTATTATGACTGTACATACATTTTGCACCCTGCTTTACCCCAACGCAACCGGTTTGCTATACCGCGAAGGTGTTTATATTGGCAAACGGAAACTTAATGGTTCTGCTATATTACTTTTTCAACTTTACGACTTCTATGTTGAGATTACTTACCTGACATACAGGGACCAGATTTCCTGTATTAATGTTACCAATAATATGGCGATCCTTGATCCCTATTTGCCGCAAATTGATATTAAAGAAATAACCGTAACCTGAAATATTATTTCTATTTTGCACGCTGTTGCTAACAACAGTTTTTAGCCTATGCGTGAAACGTTATTCCCGAAATATAAGATCCTGTATGCAGACGATGATGAAGATGACCGGCAGTTATTGCAGGAGGTATTTGCAGACTATTCACCACATTTAGAAATAATCTGTTTTGAGAACGGTGCAGCAATTATTGATTACCTGCACGCCTTACCATCGCACGCGCAAACGCCCTGCCTGGTTATACTTGATATAAATATGCCCTTGGTTAATGGAAAGGACGTATTAAAAAACATGCGCAGCATTGAAAGGTTTGCAAACACGCCGGTGGTTTTATTTACCACTTCAGCCCAGTTAAAAGATAAGCAGTTTGCAGAACAGCATAACGCAGGGTTCATTACCAAACCTATTGATGCGGAACAGCTGCGCACCATCGCTGAAATTTTCGTTGATCATTGTGCGGATGAAGTGAAGAAAAATATCCTCGCTATTAACAGTTAATATTATTGCTGATGTTGTTCTACTGGGTGTAGCACGAAACGAAATATTCAAATTTGCGCATCAACGCCCTTGCGCACTTTCCCGAACGAACTTTTCAACAATTTATGCAACGGCATCTACTTGTATTTTTCATTTCATACTTTAATGCCGTGAAACTAACTCAGTTTAATCTACTGGATCAACAAGAACAGCGGCATTATTTAAATGCGAATAAAGTTTTTCTCAACGATACAAGAACCAGTAAGTACTTATTTAAACTATTTCACGCAGGAGAGTTTTATGTGGAAGAAATATGGCAACGTCCTGTAAATACTTTATTGAGCGTTCACTGCTTTACATCGGTTGCGCGGTTGCAGCGATATGTAGAGGTGATCGATGTTGCCGGTCTGCTTATGTTTTCCTGATATAGCTTAATTAAGACAGGCCAAAACTGTTCGCATTTATACAGTATCGCATCCTCCTAATGAACGATGCATCAGTTACTATCAGTATCCGCTTTGTTTTATTTTGACGTTTTAAACTTCGTTCTGCATTGCTTTAAGGCTAAAGGAAATTTATAACTTTAATATAGATGCGGCGAATTTGCAACTGTCCACCGTGGCGGAAACTGCGCCAGGACACCCAAACACTTCGATGAGTTGAGTAATGTTTAATGTGAATGATCACCGCCTGGTTTTGCCACTTTACTATTTGCATCATCCAGCACCAACACCCAGTCGCAGCCTCTGCCTGTTTTAAGCCATGATAAATCTTTTGAAATGCCGGGCGGTGCAAACTGGTAAAGCTGTTCATTTTTAAATTCCCCGATACTTATGGTATTGCCGGTGCGGGGATCGTACCATGCTGCTTTTATATCATTTGAAAGCATGTTCATTTTTATAGTGACCGGCATGCCTGTTGGCAAATAAAAAAACGCATAGCCTTCGCCTTGTGTTGCCACGCAGTGATCGCCGGCAACGCCTTCCCCGGCAGCAATTAAATCCTGCGCAGGGCGTCGGTTAAACACAGGTCTTGATTCAATTAAATTTTTTAAGTATTGCAATTGATTGGCGCCATCATCTTTTAAACTTTCTTTCCAGCTTTTGGTGGCGTTGTAGGTTGCTGCTCTCGAGGTATCGTAAAATTGCCATACGGAGGCGTTGCCGTAAGTATGCCCGCAGGCACCGGCAAACACACTCCAGTAAGCAATCTGCCGCACATCGTATGCAGTAAATACACCGTTCGATGGTAACCAGTTCACAGGATGATCTTCGTATGCAGGCTCACCGTTGATCGTTGGTTTTATTACCGACAATGCATCATCAGCATATACCTGTTCAAACGCCTTTGTGATGTTATAGTTAGCATGATAGGAACCCCACATATCCAGGTCGAGCCATGCATCCTGCTGAAACCAGCGGGATGAGGATGCTGAACAGTGGTAGGTCATCAAAGTGGTAGAATAATCAGTTGCGGCATTCATATCATTCACACCATTTGTACCATCGGCAATACCTTTTGCCATTGCACGCCAGATGCTGATGCCGTTGCTGGTTTCATCGGGTAACCTGTCGCCGCCAAGTATCCAGATGATATTTTTTTTGGTTTTATAACGCGCCCCTAAAAAATTACCGTAATTATATGCCTGCGTCGTAGTGAAAAACAGCTGGTTGTTTTCGCGGGGAGTAACATATTCGCCCCAGCAAGGCAGCAATGCAATGAACATTCCCAGTTTCTCTGCTTCATCGATCGCATAATCAACATGGTCCCAGTAATCGTACTCACCTTTTATATTTAATGCTTTACCCGGAGTAATCGCCAGATGCGCCGGATCCCTGTCAGTAAATGGTAAGGCGCCGTAAGCATTTGGTTTTGTCAGCCCGTTAAACTCTGAAATTACAACGGTTTGTATAACATTAAAGCCCTGCTTTTTTCTTTCACTTAAATAATAATGAATCTCTTCACGGTTTAAAAGATGGAGCATTTCCCAGCCTGTATCACCTAACCAGAAAAAAGGAGTGCCATCTTTATACGACAGAAAATGAGGGTCTATGCGGGAAACGATCAACCTGCCGTGTTGCGGGAAGATTGGAGTATTGGAAGTTTGTGCGATAGTTGGTTGAATGGTTGTGCAGATAAAAATAATCGGAAGAAAAATTTTCATGTACAAACTTATTTATTTATCGCAGACGTTGGCGTCCCATCAACATGTACAGAATCACTCTTTATAGTAGTTAGCCAATTGTATGGTTCAATAACATTTGTTTCTTGAAAAAGGATGAGATTCTTCGGTTGTTGTACGTAACCAGGACAGCGTTGGCAGGGACGTCAACAGGCACACGACGCAAAAGTTGGAACAATTTTCTGTGCGCATTGGTTCTTACAAGGCGTTTGGTAAAGTAAGTTTTAACCGACAAACTGCCTCTCTTATTTTTGTGCAAACCAAAGACCAAGATGGAGAACGTTTGTAAAAACTGTGGTAATAATTTTAATGGTGCTTACTGTAATAACTGCGGACAAAAATCTAACGTTTCCAGGTATACATTTAAACATATTTTCGAAGAAGTAATTCATGCTTTTACACATGCTGATAAAACCCTCATTGGTTTTATACAAAAGTTGTTGATTAACCCCGGCAAACTTGCCTTTGAATATATTGCAGAAGGTAAGCGGAAACGTTACTTTAACCCGTTTACATTTTTTTTATTGATAGTTGCTTTTAATGCTTTTGTTGAAAGTGAAGACCTGGAATTAAAAGAAAAATTATTTCACACCAACAATGAATATGGACATTTATTTAATGTGTACAGTAAAGTGTTGTTTCTTGTATTTATACCCATCTTTGGATTTATCACATGGTTATATCATCATAAAAAACCACGTCTTAAATTCAGTGAATATACTGTTTATGGAATGATACTGGTGAATGCTTTCTGTATTGTTGAATCAATTGTGCACATCATAAATTATATAGCAACTGCTGTAACACATCATTATTATGGTGTTCAAAATAACATAGTTTATTTTATGTTGATGGGATGCTATTTTGCCTATGCAGATTATTCTTTTCATCAGTCAACGCCCAACAAATCATTATTTAAAAATCTTATCACAGGCTTTACATTTTTATTAATGATAGTGGCTATTCAAATATTTACCGTGTATGCATTTCTCAATAACTTCCAGGGTTTGGGCAGATTTGATACTTACGGCATAAAGATTAATTATTAGCTTTCCCGGTACTGCAAATACGAACCTCTACATTTATTATATGTTATCGCTGGCGTCCCGTCAATATGTAATTTAACTTTTGCAGAAAGAGTTTGTGACCATGTTCTTTAACCATTGCATTCAGAGCAATAATAAAAGCACTGTGCTTTTATTTTTATTATAGTGTATTGAATAGAAAATGATAACGCATAATCAATTAATACTTTTACATTGCCAATAATATAGTTGCAACTAATTGTATTGTATGAAAGCACTTACTATTGAAGACATAAAAGTTGTTCGCGAATTTGCTGCCGTACCTGATGTACAATTGCAATGGCTGATGCACCAGGGCGAGACTATAATATTAGAGCAGGGCGAACTTTTGTTTAACGCAGGTGAACCTGTAAATACTTTATATCTTTTATTGGATGGAAAGATGCGTATCTGCGCTTTTCAGAGTGGTGCACAAAAAGAGTTGCGCATTATTGATGCCGGCCAGGCAACAGGTTATCTGCCATACTCAAGAGCAACTATTACCCCTGCATTTTGTGAAGCGTTAAAAAAATCGTGGGTATTTAAATGTACCGCAGATAAATTGAAAGCAGGCATTGCAGATAACTATGAATTGTTTGAAGCCATGGTGCACATGATGGTGAACCGTGTACGCGAATTCACTTCTATTCAGCAACAGAATGAAAAGATGTTTGCATTGGGTAAACTCTCTGCAGGACTTGCACATGAATTGAATAACCCTGCCGCTGCTATATCACGTGCTGCCGCTTTATTGCAAACACAGGTTAAACAGATGCCTGGTTTATTCAGAACGGTTGCTGGCTTAAGTATTAGCCATGAAAAAATTGAAAAGATCCATAATATTATAGATCATAAAATAAATACAGAACCTGCTGCTTTAAGTATGATGGAAAAAGCAGCACGTGAAGATGAACTTAGTGACTGGCTTTATGAAAATAATTTTAAAGATACCGATACGGAAGGCCTGGTCGAAAGAGGTTTTACCATTGATGATCTCGCTGTTTTTAAATCATGTACATCTTCTGAAGAATTACCTGTGTTGCTTGCATGGATAAGTAATTATCTTGTCACTAATAAAATGGCTGATGATATCCGTGCTTCTTCTGAACGCATTTCTGATCTTGTGGGTGCCGTTAAGAATTTTACATTTATGGATAAAGATGCCAACAGGCAAATGGTAGATATTCACAGCGGTATTCGCAATACATTGATCATGTTAAACCATAAAATAAAAAAAGCAAATATTAATGTGATCGAAAACTTTGATGATACCATGCCGAAAATAAAAGCTTTGCCCGGAGAACTGAACCAGGTTTGGACAAACCTTATCGACAATGCTATTGATGCGATGGAAATAAATAATAAGGGCAATCTTATAATAACTTCAAAGCACGATGACAGGTTTGTGAAAGTGTATATAAAAGATGATGGACCGGGTATTCCAAAAGATATTCAGCAAAATATTTTTGCTCCCTTTTTTACAACAAAAGAAATGGGCAAAGGTTCGGGGTTGGGGCTTGATGTTGTTA
Organism: Parafilimonas sp.; assembly: GCA_035547495.1. Classification (GTDB taxonomy): domain Bacteria; phylum Bacteroidota; class Bacteroidia; order Chitinophagales; family Chitinophagaceae; genus Parafilimonas. Next base: position 20,194 of record DASZUY010000198.1, read on the forward strand.
GCAGGATTATGTTGCAACATAATGGACAAGTAAAAGTAAAATCAGAACCAGGCGCAACAGAGTTTGAAATTTGTATTCCTATTTAATGAAAATGAATGCATATGGATCAGCCAATCATATTTATTGTTGATGATGATGTGCAGGTTTTACGTGCCATAACAAGAGACCTGAAAAATAAATACAGGCAGGATTACCGCATACTGAGCACCTCTTCTCCAAAAGAAATTTTAGAGAACCTGCTTGCTTTAAAAAATAAAGGTGAAGCTGTTGCCATGTTTATTTCAGATCAACGCATGCCTGAAATTGAAGGCGTTGATTTTTTAACGCAGGCAAAAGAATTTTTTGATGATGCAAAAAAGGTTTTACTCACTGCATACTCTGATACAGATGCTGCTATCAAAGCCATCAACACGGTAAAGCTTGATTATTATCTTACCAAACCATGGGATCCGCCGGAGGAAAAATTATATCCTGTTATTGATGATCTGCTCGATGACTGGCAGAATAGTTTTCACCCGGATTTTAAAGGCATCAAACTCATCGGTTATCAATACTCACCTGCAAGCCATACCATAAAAGAATTTTTATCGGGCAATTTAATTCCCTATCAATGGCTAAATGCAGATGATGAAGAAGCAAAACAATTAATGGAACTGAATACCATCGAAACAAAAGATTTGCCTGCCGTATTTTTTGAAGATGGAACGAAATTACTTAACCCGCAGATAATTGATATTGCAAAACGCATCGGCTTAAATCCTGAAGTAAAAAATGAAGTGTATGATGTTGTAATTATTGGTGCCGGGCCAGCCGGTTTAGCAGCTTCGGTGTATGGTGCATCTGAAGGATTAAAAACTTTATTGATCGAAAGAAAAGCTCCGGGCGGACAAGCAGGCACCAGTTCCCGCATTGAAAATTATCTTGGATTTCCAACAGGCTTAAGTGGTTCTGATTTAACCAGGCGTGCCATTACACAATCTGTAAGATTTGGTACAGATTTTCTTTCACCGCAATCTGTAAAAGCAATCGACATACAGGATAATTATAAGAAAATAATTTTGGGTGATGATACAATAGTAATGACCAAATCGATTGTAATAACAACCGGTGTTGATTACCGGCAATTAACAACGCCGGGCATAGAAAAATTTACAGGTGCAGGTATTTATTATGGAGCTGCCAATACCGAAGCCATTGCATGTAAAGACAAGCATGTTTACATTGTTGGTGGCGGAAATTCTGCAGGCCAGGCGGCTATGTATTTATCAAAATTTGCAAAGCAGGTAAACATATTAATAAGAAGAGATAGTTTGTCTTACACTATGTCATCTTATTTAATTGAACAAATAAAAAACGTGCGCAATATTGCTGTGTGCACCAATCGTGAAGTAGCAGAAGCAAAGGGCAATGATAAATTGCAGCAACTGGTGATAAAAAATGTTGATACCGGCGAAACCTATGCCGAAGATGCATCTGCATTATACATTTTTATCGGCGCAAAACCATTTACTGATTGGTTGCATACAAGCATTATAACAAATAACAAAGGCTTTGTAGAAACAGGCAGAGACCTGCAACACTATGATGATTTTAAAAAGATATGGAAGCTTGAACGTGATCCTTATTTATTAGAAACCAGTTGTGCCGGTATTTTTGCTGCCGGTGATGTACGTGCCGGTGCAATGAATCGTGTAGCATCTGCTGTAGGCGAGGGTTCGATGGCCATCAGTTTTGTACATAAATATCTTGCAGAGATTTAAAAGCCTGTAGCCCTAAATACAACTACCGTTTAGAATTGCATTAATAAGTTGCTATCATTTCGTGCTTCATCATAAAAATTCCTGAAGCAAAAGCAACACTTTTATTAAATAAAGTGAGCGCATATTTGATTGATGAAAGATTGACAGAGAAATAATAACAGAATTATCAGACAGCAAAAATCAATCTTCAATAAACTCAACTTTATTTCAAACCTTTATTTACATCTACAGCCTCAGATTTATATTGTGCCGCTGCCTGGTTAAACTTCGGCACTTGTGTATCAATAATAGTTTTTAGTTTTTGTAATGGAACAGATAAACGTTGCGAAAGATCATTAAACAGATCGTATTCCTGTTGTGTAGGTTTGCTGTCAGCCGCACCGATTTGCTGCTTTAACGAACCTAATTTTTCCATCAGTTTTACAGGATATCGCAAGCCATCCTCGCCGGCTTTTATTTTTGATTGATATAAATCATCTTCAATTTTTTGCAATGAATCAAGTATCGGCTTACTTAAATCTTTTAATGGTTTTATTTTAGCCGTGTCTTCAAAACCGCTTATAAAATCATTCATTTGTTTTCTCACTGATTGTAATTGTTTAATTGCCGTGCTTACTTCAGTTTGTTTTTGTGTGATTTGATTTTCCAAATCAAACCGCGCCTGCAAATCTGCCTGTGTTGATTTTACTTTTGGGTTTAGCTGAATAGTAAATGAGCGTTCACCAAGCAATGTATCGCCATTATATAATCTTACTTTATAATTTCCCGGCAAGGCTCTTGCGCCGCCTAATTGTCCATTATAAATCCAGTCATCTGAAAAACGTTTTGCATCGCCGTATGTAATATCCCATATAAAACGGTAAGTGCCGGCTTCATTTTTTAATACATCTTCTATTTTATCTTTTTTCTCTGCATAAAAATCTTCATTGTTTTCAACGGCTTTACCTCTTCGGTCTTTAAGATTTGAATATGTAATTATGCTATCACCTTTATCTGTTAAGAATTCAAGTTTTAGTTCTTTTGATACAGGTTTGGTTAAACGATAATAAACAATTACACCATTTGGAGCATTAACACCATCCTGCAAATTCGGGTCATCAATTTGTCCGCCATCCATACGATAAGATGTTCTCGGCGTATATAACAATGCGTTTATTTTATTTGAATCGCTGCGCATTTCATACAAAGGCGTAACATCATCCAACACCCAAAATGCACGCCCGTGTGTGGCAAGCACAATTTCTTTCATGTCTTTTTTAATTTGAATATCGTGCACCGGTGTTACAGGTAAATTTTGTTGTAATGAATGCCAATGATCACCATTATCAAACGAAACATATACACCTGTTTCAGTTCCTGCGTATAATAATCCTTTGCGGTTTGGATCTTCACGCACACATCTTGTATAAACATTTTGTGGTAAACCTGTTGTTATCAGTTGCCATGTTTTTCCATAATCTGTGGTGCGAAAAATATAAGGCTTTGTGTTATCAATGCGATAAGCATGCGCAGCAAAATAACAAGTGCTTTCATCAAAATGCGATGGCTCAATGATGCTCACCGTCGCCCATTTTGGCAACGCTGATGGTGTAACGTTGTCCCAATTTTTTCCATCATCTTTGCTTACATGCACAAGCCCATCATCGCTGCCGGCCCAAAGCACGCCTTGCTTTGCAGGTGATTCAGCAAATGCATAAATATCACAATACACTTCAGAGCCTGTGTTATCTAAAGTTATCGGGCCACCACTTGGTCTTTGTTTGGTTGTATCATTTGTTGTAAGATC
>DASZUY010000199.1:0-25362 GCA_035547495.1 Parafilimonas sp.
TTGTAAAGAAATTTGGAAGTACATTTAGCGTTTCTGAATTTCAGCAACTAATTGTGGTAAATGAAAGTACTTATTGATTACATACAAGAACTGTTTGTGGCTTATGCAAACCAGCCGCCGCAACATATTGAACAACTGCCACGCACCGGCAGTGACAGAATTTATTTTAGAATATTTCATGATAATAAAAGTTTTATTGCTACTTATAATTTGAATATAAAGGAGAATAAAACATTCATCGCTTTCAGCAAACATTTCAAACAGAAAAAATTACCTGTTCCTGAAATTTTATTTATGAATGATGAAGGAACGATTTACCTGCAGCAGGATTTAGGAACCGTTTCATTACTTGACGTTTTAGAAAAGAACGGTCAAGATGATTATGTTTTTGCATTGTATAAAAAATGTCTTCATAGTTTAGCCAAACTGCAGATAAATGGTGATAAAAATCTGGACTATGATCTTTGCTTAACAGCAAAAGAATTTGGCAAGCATGCAATACTTAGCGACCTGTTATATTTTAAATATTATTTTTTAGACACACTTCAACTGCCTTATGATAAGCAAGCAATGATGGACGATTTTGATGCGCTTTCCATCTATCTAACCAAAACAGAATACAAATATTTTATGTTTCGGGATTTTCAAAGCCGCAACATCATCATTGATAACAATGAAGTACATTTTATAGATTTCCAGGGTGGAATGAAAGGTGCATTGCAGTATGACGTGGCGAGTTTATTATGGCAGGCAAAGGCGCAGTTAAGTGATGAATGGAAAGAGAATTTGCTTAACTATTATCTTGATGAAATTGATGGGTTGCTTGCGAAGCCTGTTGACAGAAATATTTTTATTGGACAGTATAATGGTTATGTTTTGATACGCTTGTTGCAGGTGCTTGGCGCTTATGGTTTTCGTGGTTTGTTTGAACGAAAGGCGTTTTTTTTAACGAGTATTCCATTTGCTATAAGAAATCTAAAAAAATTTTTAGAAAACAGTCACCTGGGAATTGCAACGCCTGAACTCGATCGAATGCTTAATATAATTACAAGTGCAGAAATTATTAAAAGATTTGAACCTTTTCAGCCCGGCGAACAATCAAATCTTGTCGTAACCATAAACAGCTTTTCATACAAAAAAGATTTGCCGTTTGACGACAGTGGCAATGGTGGTGGTTTTGTTTTTGACTGCAGAGGTTTGCTAAACCCGGGAAGATTTGAAGAATTTAAAACACTTACTGGCAACGATAAAAACGTAATTAATTTTTTAGAGCTGCGTACAAGAATGAACGAATTTTTAAATGGCGTGTATGATGTAATTGATATATCGGTAGAAGATTATATCAAGCGTGGATTTACAAATCTCATGATAAGTTTTGGCTGCACAGGAGGGCAACACCGAAGTGTGTATGCTGCCGAGCAAACAGCAAAGCGCCTGAAAAATAAATACAAAGTGCAGGTAATAATTCGTCATTTAAATGAAGCGAATTGGGTTAAGGGAAGCGGAAATTATAAACAGGAAGTTGCATTATGAAAGCAATGTTGCTTGCTGCAGGTTTTGGCACCCGTTTAAAGCCATTTACAAATACACACCCGAAAGCGCTTGCTGTTATTAACGGCAAAACATTACTGCAACGCAACATTGAATACCTGCAGCAATATAATATTTACAATGTGATCGTAAATGTGCATCATTTTGCGGCGCAGATAATTGATGCAATAGAAAAAAATAAAGGCTGGGGAAGTGATATATCAATATCTGATGAAACAGATGCAATATTAGAAACGGGAGGCGGTTTAAAACGTGCAGGCTGGTATTTTAAAGATGAAAGTGATTTTGTTTTGATGAATTGTGATGTACTTACAGATTTCGCTTTAAATGAAATGATTTCTTTTCATAACACTGATAAACCATTGGCAACATTGGCAACAACGAATCGGGAATCATCCCGCTATTTTTTATTTAATGACGAGAACGTTTTGTGCGGATGGACAAACGTAAAAACAGGAGAAGAAAAAATCATTCGAAAAGATAAAAATTTAAACCAAAAAGCGTTTAGTGGCTTGCATATTATAAACAAAAAAATTTTTGACTTGATAAACCAAAAAGAAATAAAATTTTCTATGGTGGATGTCTATCTTTCTTTATGTAACAGCCATAAAATTTTGTCGTTCGATCATTCTTCAACTAAATTTATTGATGTAGGTAAACCGGAAAGCATCGCAATGGCAGAACAGTTGTTTACATAGTTAACATGATTGTTAAAACAAGCTGTATTTAATGTTTCACTTTTCTAATTCTTATATTTGCGGCCCATTTTTTTTAATTAATGAGTGTATTTAAAATATAACCCACGCCTTCTTCAATGCATGAAGGCTTTTTTATTTTATATGTGACTCAGATGGCGAAGCTATATATTTACACTTGAAGATTTTATTTAATGCAGATGAAACTCTTTTTACGCCTTATCAGCCTGATGGTTTGCGTTTTCTTTATTGTAAATACCGGCAGTGCACAAGGCATTTTAGGTAATTACGATCTAACTTCTGTAAAGATGGATAAACTTAGCGATGCAGATATTGCAAAATTAAAACAGCAATTAGATGCAGCAGGTATAAGCGAACAGCAAGCGGAACAAATGGCAATTGCTAAAGGCATGCCGGTAACAGAAGTACAAAAATTACGTGCCAGGTTGCAGCAAATAAGCGTAAACGCACCATCACAGCAAAATAATCAGCAATTGCCCAAAAACCTTATTAATAATAGTTCTGGGTTAATTGATACTTCCATCAAACAGCAATATAATAACGCTGATACTGCCAGCAGAAGGCCAATCATTAATCCGCGCATTTTTGGTGCAGAACTTTTTAATAATTCATCGCTAAATTTTCAGCCTCAAATACCGGTAGCAACTCCTTTGAATTATATTATTGGTCCAGGCGACCAACTGAATATAAATGTTTATGGTGTTCAGGAAACAACCATTCCTATTACAGTCGCACCGGAAGGAAATGTTATCATTCCAAATGTTGGACAAATACAAGTTGCGGGTTTAAGTATTGAAAATGCAACACAGAAAATAAGTAGCCTGATGGGAAGAACAGCTTATCCAACTGTTCGGTCGGGCGCATCTAAAATAAGTATTAATGTAAGTCAAATTAAAAGCATCGGCGTAACAGTTATTGGTGCTAACAAGCCCGGTAATTACACCGTTCCGTCACTTACTACAACATTTAATGCACTCTTTATTGCAGGCGGTCCATCAGAAAATGGAAGCTTTAGAAATATTGAATTGATAAGAGATAATAAATTATTTAAGACAATAGACCTCTATAGTTTTTTAACCAAAGGCGACGGCAGCGATAATATCACTTTACAAAATAATGATGTAATAAGAATACCTGCATACAAAACAAGAGTAATCATTGATGGTTATGTAAAACGTCCGGGTATTTTTGAAATGCTGCCTGGCGAAACTTTGCAGGATCTCTTAACTTATAGCTCTGGTTTTAGTGACAGCGCTTATAAAAGCTCTGTAAAAATTGTGCAGTTTACCGGTAAAGATTTTAGTGTAAAAGATGTGCAGTCCTCTGCATTCTCGAGTTATGTTATGCAGGATGGTGACAGTGTTATTGTAAGTAAAGTTTTAAACAGATTTACCAACAGAATTTATTTAACAGGTGCTGTTTACAGAGAAGGTATTTATGAATTAACTGATGGAATGACGCTATATGATTTAATTAATAAAGCAGATGGCTTACGTGAGGATGCATTTATGCAGCGGGCAGAAATATTTCGTTTGAAAAATGATTTAACGAAAGAAATGGTTTCGTTTGATCCCGCTGATACAACTGCTGAAAAGAGTATTTTATTAAAGCGCGAAGACTCGGTAGTGGTTTCATCAATATTTGATTTGAAAGATCAGTATTATGTTTCTGTTTTAGGAGAAGTAAGAAATCCTGGTTATTACGATTACAGAGATAGCCTTACATTAAAAGATGTAATACTGCAGGCAGGTGGTTTTACAGATGCTGCATTTCCAGAAAGAATAGAAGTGGCAAGATTAATAAAGCGGGATACATTAACTGCACAAGATGTTAGAGCGAGTATGATAATCGAAGTAAATGGTATGGATGATCTTTCCTCTCCACAAAAAAATATTGGTTTACAGCCTTCTGATTTAGTTACTATACGCCGAAAACCCGGCTATCTCGCATTCCAATCTATAACTGTTTCTGGTCAATTACAATATCCTGGACCATATGTTTTGGAAAAACGCGAAGAACGCGTAAGCGACATGATAAAACGAGCCGGCGGCTTTACTCCAGAAGCTTATCTTGATGGTGCATATATTAAGCGTTATAATTATAACGACCAAACAAATGAAATAAAGCAGCAAGTGATAAGCAATATTCAAAACCAGTTGAATGACTCTACCAATATTGTACAACAAAGTTTTAAGAAACAATACGACCAGATTCCATTAAACATAAAGAAGATTCTTACAATGCCAGGTTCGCCTGAAGATGTAGTGTTGGAATCCGGCGACGAATTAATTGTACCAAAATACGATGCACAGGTTAAAATAAGTGGCAGCGTTTTATTTCCTACCCAAATTCCGTACAACGAAAATTATAATTTAAGAGATTATATTTCTGCAGCCGGGGGCATTGCGCAAGATGGTAAAAAAAGTAAAACCTATGTTGTTTATGCAAATGGTAAAGCTGCAACCATAAGAGGATTTTTAATTTTTAAAAGTGTGCCTACAATAAAACCAGGCGCGGAAATTATTGTTCCTGCAAAAGAAGACAAACAAAATAAACTGACGCCACCAGAAATTATTGGTTTATCAAGTGCACTTGCATCGCTTGCCGGAGTAGTGATTGCAATTTTGAGATTATAAATTTTAGCCGCATAATTTATTAGAACAGATCATGGACAAAAAAGATGAAATTTCTTTTCGTGAAGTAGTCAAACAAACAGAGGCGTATATCCGTTACCTGTTTTCAAAATGGTTAATAATTGTTATTGCAGGTATCATCGGCGGCATTTTAGGTTTAGTGTATGCTTTCAATGCTACGCCCACATATACAGCTTCGTTAAATTTTGTTTTGTCGTCTAATTCGTCCTCAGGCGGCGGCGGATTGCTTGGTTTTGCCAACCAGTTTGGAATTAATTTAGGAAGCAGCGGCGATGATGTATTTTCAGGTGATAATATAATAACATTAATGCAATCCCGCAGAATGGTGCAGCAAGCTTTATTTACTACACTTCCAAATAGTAATAAATCGCTTGTTAATTTGCTTGTGGAAGATGAGAAGTGGAATGAAGGATGGGCAAAAGATGACAAGATGAAAAGTATATATCCGTTTCCACCATCTCCTGATAAGATGAGTTTATTACAAGATAGTATATTCAGAAAAATATATTCCAATGTTCAAACAAATATGCTTACCATTTCTAAACCGGATAAAGACGAAAATATTTATGACGTAACCACCACTGCAGAAAATCCCTTATTTGCATATTACCTTACTAAATATCTTGTTGATGCAACATCGTCATTTTATATTGATACAAAAACAAGTGTTGCCAGAGAAAATTTAACTATGCTGCAAAGTGAAGCCGATAGCTTGCGGAAGGTATTAGGTAACACTATTGTATCTACAGGCTCTCAAACAGATTACACATTCAATTTAAACCCTGCCTATCAGGTGCAGCGTGCAGGCGCTCAACAAAGCCAGGCAAGTGCTGCGGCGTTAGGTCAAGCTTATGGGCAAGTATTACAGAGTTTAGAACTTGCAAAAATTGCTCTGCAAAAGGAAACGCCATTATATCAAATAATCGACGAACCTACTTTGCCGCTTGACCAGGATAAACCCGGTAAACTTCTTTCACTTATAATCGGCGGTTTTATAGCCGGATTTTTGGTAGTAATTTTTTTAATTTTTAGAAGATTGTATACCGATTTTAAAAAGTCGCAATAATTATTTTGATTCAGAAAGTAAAAGATAATTTGCATGTTAGATCTTAACAATAAAAGCATCCTTATTACAGGGGGAACCGGTTCTTTCGGAAAAGCATTTGTAAAAAAAATTTTAAACAACTGGCCTGATATTAAACGTGTAGTTATTTATTCAAGAGACGAACAGAAGCAATACCAGATGGCAATGGATTACCCGCATCAAAGTTATCCGCAGGTGCGTTTTTTTATTGGCGATGTAAGGGACTTTGAGAGATTGAAACGCGCTTTGAAGGGCATTGATTATGTAATTCATGCGGCTGCGATGAAACATGTGCCCATTGCTGAATACAATCCAATGGAATGCGTAAAAACAAATATTCTGGGTGCTGAAAATGTTATTAACGCATCTCTAGAAACAACTGTTGAAAAAGTAGTAGCGCTTTCAACAGATAAAGCAGCAGCACCAATTAATTTATATGGCGCCACCAAACTTGCATCAGACAAATTATTCATTGCTGCCAATAATATCAAAGGCGCTAATCCTATAAAATTTTCTGTAGTAAGATATGGAAATGTAATGGGCTCTAATGGCTCTGTTATCCCCTTCTTTCTTAAAAAAAGAAAAGGGGGTGTTTTGCCGATAACGGATACTGCAATGACCCGTTTTAATATCTCTTTAGATGAAGGTGTTGACATGGTTTTACATGCCTTGGAAACAGCTTGGGGGGGAGAGTTATTTGTTCCCAAAATTCCATCTTATAAAATTACAGATGTCGCAATGGCAATAGGACCTGATTGTAAACATGAAATTGTTGGTATTCGTCCTGGTGAAAAAATTCATGAAGAAATGATCACTTCTTCAGACTCTTTTTTTACTTATGACCTGGGAAAGTATTATGCAATACTTCCGCAAATGCATAGTTGGAAACTCGATGAATTTATAAAGCATTTTAATGCTCAGCAAGTACCAAAAGGCTTTAATTATAATTCCGGTCAAAATACAGAATGGATAGGCGTTGAAGAAATAAGAAACTTAATTAAACAGCACGTTGATGCTGATTTTGCGGAGTAACTCTTAAGAAAATTTATCTAAAAAATTATACGTGATTCCATACGGTAAACAATATATTTCAAAAGAAGACATAGCAGCAGTTACTGAAACACTTAAAAGCGATTTTCTTACACAGGGGCCTAAAATAGAAGAATTTGAAAAAAAGTTTTCAGCCTACATTGGCTGCAAATATGCGGTGGCTGTATCAAACGGAACTGCCGCCTTGCATTTAAGTGCAATTGCTTTAGATGTAAATGAAAATTCAAAAGTTATTACAACACCTATAACCTTTGCTGCTTCTGCTAACTGTGTTCGTTACTGTGGTGGTGAGGTTGCTTTTGCAGATATTGACTCATCAACCGCACTTATTGATATTAATAAAATAAAAGAGTTGCTTTCTACTTCACCTAAGGGAACGTATGAAGGAATAATTCCGGTGGATTTTGCAGGTTACCCTGTAAACCTTGAAGAATTGCGTGCATTGGCAAACGAATATAATTTATGGATTTTGGAAGATGCTTGCCATGCACCCGGTGGATATTTTACCGACAGCAAAGGTGTTAAACAAAACTGCGGTAATGGTGTATATGCTGACCTTGCAATTTTTTCTTTTCATCCTGTAAAACACATTGCCTGTGGCGAAGGTGGAATGATTACAACGAACAATAAAACTTTATATGAAAACTTATTGTTGTTGCGTACACATGGCATAACAAAAAGCCCATCGCTCATGCACGAAAATCACGGTGGATGGTACTATGAAATGCTGGACCTTGGTTATAATTATCGATTATCGGATATAAATGCAGCGCTTGGAATTTCACAGCTTCAACGTGCTAATGAAAATTTACAAAAAAGAAAAGCTATTGCAAAAAAATATGATGAAGCATTCGCCAGTTCAAATATTAAATTAATAAAACCGAAAGAAGGTTTTAGTCATGCATATCATTTGTATGTAATAGAAGTGGAAAACAGGAAGGGTTTATATGATTATTTAAAGCAGCATAACATTTTTGCACAGGTACATTATATACCTGTTACCACTCTACCTTACTATAGGCAGTTAGGCTATAAAACAGAATGTTATCCCAATGCAAAAGCTTATTACGAAAAATGTTTGAGTATTCCAATGTATCCGACACTTACTGATGAAGAACAAAGTTTTGTTATTAGCAAAGTTTTAGAATTCACTAAATGAGCAATATTGCTATTATTCCTGCGCGGGGTGGAAGCAAGAGAATCCCCAGAAAAAATGTCAAAGAATTTTGCGGTAAACCTATAATTGCTTACTCAATTGAGGCTGCATTAGCAAGTAATCTTTTTGATGAGGTTATGGTTTCAACAGATGATGGGGAAATAGCTGAAGTTGCAAAACAATATGGTGCTAAAGTTCCTTTTAAAAGAAGTGAAGAAACATCAAATGATTTTGCAATCCTCAATGATGTTATAAATGAAGTCTTGAAATGTTATAAAAACGAAGGCAGAGAATTTGAATATGGTTGTTGCATTTTATCAACTGCTCCCTTTATCAATAAAGAAAAACTAAAAAAGGCATTTGAATTGCTTATAAATAATGGATTTGATTCTGTTCGCCCAATAGTTAAATTTAGCTATCCTATACAAAGAGCGTTTAGATTGTTAGCTAATGATAGCGTAGAAATCTTTAATCCTGAGCACTTCAAAACACGTTCGCAGGATTTGGAACCAGCATATCATGATGCGGGGCAATTTTATTGGTTTAAAACAGACAAAATGTTAAGTGGTAATTTTAAGGGAGGTATGATAATAGAAGAAATTGAAGCGCAGGATATTGATACATTAGATGATTGGAAAATAGCTGAGTTGAAAATGCAATTAATACCACTTTTAAAATAACAAATTATGGTAGGAATAAAAGAAATAAGCTCTTATATACCATCCAAAAGAGTTTCAAATATTGAAAGGAAAGAAACTTTTAGTACAGATGAAGATTTTATTCTTAATAAAATAGGGATTGTAAATGTAGCAGTGAAAGAAAATAATGAAAACACATCTGATCTTGCCATAAAAGCATTTAGAAATTTAGAAAAAAAAATAGCAATTAATAAAGAAGAGATTGAGGTTGCATTGCTGGTAACACAAAACCCTGATTCAAATATTCCGCATACATCTGCTATTATACATGGAGCACTTGATTTTCCTGAAAGCTGCGCCTGTTTTGATATTTCTTTGGGATGTTCAGGTTTTGTTTATGGATTATCAATAATAAAAAGTTTTATGGAATCTAACAGAATGAAAAAAGGGCTTTTGTTCACTTGTGATCCTTATTCTAAAATTATTGATCCTGCTGATAAAAATACTGCACTGCTTTTTGGCGACGCTGCTACCGTAACATATTTAACAGAAGACCCGGCTTATACAATTGGAAATTTTACTTTTGGAACAATAGGAAAAGAGTCATCAAATTTAACCTGTACTAACAATGTGTTATCAATGAATGGCAGAGGAATTTTTAATTTCGCTGCCAAATACATTCCTGTTGATCTTAAAAATCTTCTTCAAAAAAATCATTTAGAAATTAAGGATATTAATAAATTTATTTTTCACCAGGGCAGTAAATATATAGTTGATACCTTAATTAAGAGAACAAGCATTGATGCAAGCAAAGTGATTTTTGATATAGCTGATTACGGAAATACAGTATCATCTTCTATACCGATCATACTTGAAAAAATATTGCACAACACTAACGATAAATATATTTTGATATCAGGATTTGGTGTTGGATTATCATGGTCAAGCAATGTTTTAATAAACCATAAAAATTAAAGCACTATGGAATTATCAATTTCAAATCTTAAAAAAATATTGGCAAACAGTTCTTCATTAGGCGATGATGTTCTCAATTTTAACGATGATGTAAGTATAACCGAACAAGGTGTTGATTCTTTAGATATGCTTGATTATTTTTTGAATCTGGAAGAAGCATACAATGTAAAAATTCCGGATACAGATATAGAAAAGGTTAAAACATTTGCGGCATTGTTTCAATACCTGAAAGAAAAGATGGATGAAGTACAAAATTCCTGAAGCCATAACCGCTAATTTTTTTAGATTACCTTTCACAGGCAATAAAAATCATAAGGTGAATTATGTGTCGACACCTGATACCGTTGATGCCGATTGTGTTATATTTTATTCACGCAAGGACACATCTTTTCTAAAAACTATTGAAGCAGGAATAATAATCGCAGATATTAATTTAAAGGATGAAATTACTGAACACAAATCACAAGCGATTGTTTTTTCTGAGAAGCCTAAATATATTTTTTTATCGCTGCTTGAAAAATTTTTCAGCAATACGTTTGAAGGCGGTACAATTGCATCACCTGATTTAGAATCAGTTAAGATTTCCGATAAAGCTTATATTGAAAGTAAAGTTGCTGTTGGAGAAGGCAGTGAAATATATCCGCATGTCGCTATTTATAATCCAACTATTATAGGCAAAAATTGCAGAGTACAAAGCGGCTCTGTTTTGGGCGGCATTGGCTTGGGCGATTTATGGCATAACAACCGGTACAACAATTTTGTGCATCTCGGCGCAGTAATTATAGAGGACGATGTTACGATAGGTACTAATGTAAATATTTCACGCGGTATGCTTGAAAACACTGTTATTGGCGCTGGCACAAGAATAGCCAATAACGTTTCCATAGGACATAGTGTAACAATAGGTAAAAATTGCTATATCTCTTCAGGAGTTACTATTGGCGGTGCCTGCGTAATTGAAGATAATTGCTGGCTTGCAATTGGTGTAACATTAATTGATCATGTTAAGGTAGGAAAAAATACCATGATAGGGACCGGTGGTGTTCTTATTAAAGATGCGCTGGAAGACAGTATTTATCTTGGCAATCCTGCGCGAAAAGTTTCTGAAAGAGTTTAATGCAGAGCAATACTTTTTTTTATTTAAATGCCGATGAGAAAATTGGGTCGGGACATTTTTGGCGTTGTTTAAGTATTGCAAATGAATTATCAAAATTAAACATAGATACATCCTTCCTTTATTCTTCTTTGAATGATGTTTTATTGCAAAAATTAGAACAACACAACTATTTTTCTTATCAATTAAATAATAATACCGCACAAGATTTTTTGGATATAATTAAAACAAAAAACCATGATACAAATGTTGCGCTGTTAATTATAGATTCTGATAACACATGTTTTTACGAAAAAGAATTTCAGCTTAATATTATTAATTCCGGCCTTCGTTTAATGATTATTACAGTAAATAATCACTTTCACTATTATGCGCATATTTTATTAAATCAAAATATAATTGCGTGTCATCAAAATTATTCGACTGAAAACTATACCCGTAAACTTTTTGGACCATCCTATTTCATCTACACACCGCAATTCAGGAAACTCGGCTTACAACCTGCTAAACCTATCGGTAAAAACATTTTTATCTCCTTTGGTTCTTCAGACCCCTGTCATTATACTTTACCATTAATTAAAAGAATAGTGAATAATGAATTCTTTAATTCATTTACTTTTCATGTGGTTGTTGGCGCATTAAATAAGGATTACGAAAAAATAAAAGCGTTATGTAATGCACATGATAAAATAAATCTTCATTATAATATTGAAGATGTTTCCTCTATTATGCTGCAAAGCAATTTAGCCTTTTGCGCACCGGGACTTATGTTTTGGGAATTAGCTTTAATGGGTGTAAAAGCAATTTTATTTTCCGGGTCTGCAAGAGAGAAAATAATAGGTTCTTTTTTGGGAGATAAGAAGTATACGTATGCATTTCATAATTACGATGAGATATTGGATGATGCAAAATTTGAATTATTAAAAAATTTGCTTTCTGATTTAAATGAAGAAATCTTTCAAAACTTTTCAGAATTAAGAGAGGCAATAGACCCGCAAGGCATAAATAAAATATGTGATGAAATTAATCACATATTGCATAATTAATTAAAAGCTTTTATGGAAGCGTTTTCACTGGATTTTAAATTTAAAGGAGACAGAAATTATATTCATGGCACAGATATTTATACCAAAATAATGCAGCATTTAGGCAAAGCGTATTTGCCTGTAAATATTGATTTAAGCTTTCATAAAGTTTCAAGGAATAACCTTGCAGCAGAACTATGCTGTATAAATGAACCAGCTTCAAAAATAATCAACCCGGTTTCAGTTTTTAAGTTTGCCAGTAACAGCGATAAGTATATTATTAAACTAACTGAAGGAAGCGGCATAGTAAAAGAACGGTATGAATATGATGAAGACAAATTGGTAGAACCTGCAATTTTTAAAGAGGATGAAAAAAGTATAACGCTTCATTCTTCACCTCAATATACTAATATAGAAAAAGTAGTTGCCCTAAATAAAGCACTTTTAAATAAGTTATTTTTTGATGATGGAAAATGGTATTTTACAAGAATTGCAATTACTAAAGATATTAATGCAGAAGATGTGGCCAATATAAGATTGCAGCTCATAAACAATATCGGATCAAAAATTACAAAAACGAAATTTTTTTTTGATGAAAGGGAAAAAGGATATTTATATTTTTCAAAAGTATAATGCCTTCAGAAAAGATTAAAGGATTATGTTTCCAGATTTAAGTAAACAAAGCCGCGCATTTATTATTGCTGAATTGTCTGCTAATCATAATAATGATTTTGATTTGGCAGTTAAAACAATTAGAGCAATTGCAGATTCCGGCGCAGATGCAGTAAAGGTTCAAACATTTAAACCAGAGTCTTTGAGCATTAATGCAGATAACGAATATTTTGGACCGAAAACGGAAGGATTATGGAAAGGTTATCGCCCGTATGATTTATATAAAAAAGCAATGATGCCATGGGAATGGCAACCCAAACTAAAAACAATTGCTGAAGAATTAGGTTTGCAATTTTTTTCTTCGCCTTTTGATAAAGAAGCAGTTGATTTTTTAGATGGCATGAATGTGCCCGCTTATAAAATTGCTTCGTTTGAAATAACTGATATTCCTTTAATTGCTTATGCTGCGGCAAAGGGTAAACCAATAATTATTTCCACCGGTATTGCAACGCTTGCAGATATTGAACTTGCAGTAAATACATGCAGACAAGCAGGCAATAATCAAATTACATTGCTAAAATGTACATCGGAATATCCTGCACCTTTTGAACTTGCGAATCTTGCAACCATTCCGCATTTAAAGCAAACATTTAGTGTTGAAGTCGGTTTGTCTGATCATACAATGGGCGCAATTGTACCCATTGTTGCAGTAACATTAGGAGCCAAGGTTATAGAAAAACATTTTATTTTATCGAGAGATTTGGGAGGACCTGATTCAGCATTTTCTATGGAGCCTCAGGAGTTTACTTTTATGATAAAATCTGTAAGAGAAGCAGAAGTTTCTTTAGGAAAAATAAATTATGAAGTAAGTGAAAAAAATAAATTAAGAAGAAGATCTCTCTTTGCAACTAAAGATATTGTAGGAGGTGAGACTTTTACTGATGAAAATATTGCTTCCGTTAGACCGGGTAATGGGTTACATCCAATTTTCTATTATGAAATACTAGGAAAAAAAGCGAAAGAAAAAATTACCAAGGGCACGCCACTAAATTGGAATTTAATTTCAAACTTATAGAGCAGGCATATAACCACGTACTACTTTGCTCGTTGCTTTTCTAAAAAATTATAAATATTCTTCATTAGATTATTCAAATTGATGTTGTCAAAGATTTCATTGTTATCTTATTTAAAAAATGAGCAAGTATTAAATGACTATTGGTATGACTGTTTGAGATATGAATTAGATAAGCATATATACTATTATGGCAATCATTTCAGGCGCTCACTTGAAGCAGTTCAGGAAAGCAAAATCGAAAAAACTAAATATATTTTTAAGAAAGTTATCTCGAAAATAAAAACAAATGTTTCTCTGAAAAGTATAGATAAGACAAAACCCGTTATTATTTCAAACGCCTATTTCAATTTTAATGAAGAGTTAAGTAAATTAGGTTTTACAGTTATACGACCACCATGGACAACAGACAGAAATGAGTGGGGTTACTACCATACAGAAATAGTTAATTTATGCGTTACGATCAGATCTTTTTTTGAACAAGCAGATTTTAATTATCTCATATCCCGAGAATTCATTCATATTTTAGAAAAATTTTCAAGCCTGTTTAAAAAGTTCATTATAGAACAAAATGTAAGGGCGCTGGTTGTACCCAATGATGAAAGTTTTTTTGAAAATATTTCTATAAAAATCTTCGAAGAATTTAATCTTCCCACATTTAATTTTTTACATGGACTTCCAACACTTTACAATTCTATAGACGAAAACAGAACTAATTACCTTATAGTGTGGGGCGAAAGAATTAAAGAAATGTATGTGGCAAGCGGTATGGAAGAAAGTAAAATTCTTGTATCTGGCCATCCCAAATACCAAAAAATAATTGAGAAACCGATTAAGTTTTCGTTGAATAATATTCTTGTGCTTACTAAAACAATACCCGGAAGCCCACACAGCAATGGAGTAATTTTAAGTGACCGTGGTAACCTTATCGTTTATTTAATTTCTATTCAAAAAGTATTACAAAAAAGCGGCGTAAAAAGCGTAAGGTTACGACCGCATCCAAGTGAAAATATAAACTGGTACATGAAATTTTTGGATAGAAATTTTTTTATTCCTGATACTAAAAATCTTTCAGATTCTTTAAAGGCAACATCTTTAGTAATTGGCCCTGTATCTTCCGTTTTTTTAGAAGCAGTATATTATCAAATAAATTACCTGGTTTACGAACCTGTAATAAATAAAAAAAATATTTTAAACAGGAATATCCCAAAACCGTTTGATGGTTCAGATAACCGTATGGCAGTTGCTAATGATGAAGAAACTTTGTTTCGCTTTTTAAGCGAACAAAAATGCGTGGATCCTCATCTTTTAACTGATTACTATAAAACGCCGTTTGATGTAAGTTTTATGATGCACTTAATAAAATAATTTTGAAAAAATCTTACACAAAAAATTATCTTAAAATATATGCAACTCAGTTCATTGCGATAATAGTAAATATTTTATCATTTGTTATAGTAATTCCATATCTCTCCAACAATTCAAAGATTTATGGTGTTTACAGCTTATGTATTTCGTTCACCATTTTTTTTTCTTATGCGGACTTAGGATTTTTTAATGCAGGCTACAAATATGCCAGCGAATATTACGCTACAAACAATAAAAAAAAGGAAATTGAAATAACAGGTTTTGTAAGTTTAATTCTATCCATATTTTTATTTTTACTTTCTATAGTACTTATCTGCTTTGCTTATCATCCTTCATGGCTTATTAAAGATATTTCAGGTGGGGATTCTATTATTGCTAAGAGATTGCTTTTAATTCTTGCAGTGTTTTCTCCAAATATGATTTTGCAAAGAATGTTGCAAATCATTTATGGTATAAGGGTGCATGATTACATTTTGCAAAGAGTTTTAGTGATTATAAATATTTTTAAAATCTCTTCAATATACTTTTTCATTAGTAAACAAGGATACAATATAGTTGGATACTTTTTGTTTTGCCAAGTAGTTACCAGTATTGGTTTAATATCGGCTCTATTATATGCAGTAAAAAGCTTCTCTATACCGTTAAAAATTCTTATACAAAATATAAGATTTTCGAAAGAAGTTTTTCAGGGTGTAAAAAGCCTTGCTTTTAGCTCTTTATATGTTACCATTGCCTGGATTTTATTTTATGAATTTGATCCGTATGTTATTGCAAAGTTATCTGGTGCTGAAGCGGTAGCCTTTTACTCATTAGGATTAACATGCCTTGCTTTCTTTCGCACAGTATTCGGAATGCTTTTCAATCCCTTTAGCGCTAGGTTCAATCATTTTATTGCAGTTAAAGACTTTGAAGGACTTACTACAATGAGTAAAACAGTAATGTGTACTTTATTGCCGGCAGTAGTTCTTCCAACACTTTCTCTCGCGTTATTAAGCAAGCCATTAGTATTTACATGGGTTGGCGATAAATTCGAGCAAAGCGTAAAAATTATAACGTATTTATCGCTATGTAATATCTTAGGATTTATAACCTATCCAGCCAGCATATTGGTAGTAGCAACAAAAAAAATTAAAATGTTGTACTATACCTCTACATCGCAATTGATTGTATACTGGCTCGGCATTGCTATATTTTTTCAAAAGCATGGATATATTGTTTTCGCATATTTTGAACTAGTTTGCTTTTTAGGAACAGCAATGTTTTATGTTTGGTTTATATGCGACTTTCTGGGAATGAACATACTAAAATTTATAAAAACCGTGATATTGCCTGCATTACCGCCGGTAATATTACTAATGCTGATCTTATTTTCAGTACGAGGTTTTTTGCCACTTCAAAAAAGTAAGACAGGCCTTTTTGAAGTGGTATTTACCGGGGCTGCCGCAGCTTTCCTTGCAACAGTTTTATATTATTTTACTTCTAAGTTTTTCAGAAATTATATTGACCTGTTATTTCTGAAATTCAGAAAATCTCGTTCTAAAGTAAAAGCGGCAAACACCTTTTCTTTGAATACTTATAATGACAAAGCTTAAGCTATTTTGAAGATTCTGATTTATAGCGACTGCTTTATTTTTGGAGGAAGTGAGAAGGTAATCGAAAATTTACTAAAGTCTGATGCGCTTACTAACAAATTCGATCTGCAATTCTATTACGCTTATAATAAAAGGTATAAGAAATCAATTGATAAAAAGTTCCCCAATTTTACTAATATACATTCTGTTGCAATAGCATCTGCATTTAGCAAATGGGGATATGAAAGTCAACTAACCAACAATAAATCGCCGCTTCAGCAATTGTATCTTAAGCTTCGTTACGTATGCAGTTTAGTTTTTGAAAAAACGAGTATAAACAATATATATAATTATACTCAACTTCTTACGCTTTTTAAAAAAGAACGGCCCGATATTCTATATATCAATAATGGCGGTTATCCGGGTGCCCAAAGCTGTCGCATAGCAGCATTAGCTGCAAGCAAAGCCGGTATAAGCAATGTTGTTTTTAACGTAAATAATCTTGCATCTGCGCAAAAAAATAAATTTGATATCTGGCTTGACAGAAAAGTAAATACTGCAGTAAAAGTATTTGTAACAGCATCAAAAGCAGCCAAAGAAAAATTAATTATAGAACGCAAGTTTGATGCTTGTAAATGTGTTGATATACCAAACACACTATTAAAAGAAGAAGAAGTTAACTCCAAATTAATTAATGGTTGTTTAAGAAATGAATTTAATGTTAAACATCATGAAGTAGTTATAGGTTCCGCCGGGCTGTTAACGCACAGAAAAGGATTTAATGTTTTAATAGATGCCATTCAACTTTTAAAAGAAATAAATTGCCAGTTTAAAGTTTTTATTTTTGGAGAAGGAGAACAAAGACCGTTTCTCCAGAAAATGATAGCATATTATAAATTGCAGCAAGTAATTTTTTTGCCTGGATTTAGAAATAATATGCAGAAGTACATAATAGATTTTGATGTTCTTGTTTGTCCATCTATTGCAAACGAAGATTTTCCATATATTATTCTTGAAGCGATGCTACTGAGAAAACCGATAATAGGAACAAATATTGCAGGAATTCCTGAACAAGTTCTTAATAATCATAACGGCTATATTATTAAACCCGGAAGCGCCCAGGCATTGGCCGAGGCGTTAAAAAAGTTTTTATTTGATAAAGAGAAATTAAAAACAATGGGTTTAAATAGTTATAATCGTTATTCTAACAACTTCAGCAATGAACTCATTATTTACCAATACAACCAATTGTTTAACTCTTTAAATTAAATTTTTAACTCTGCCTGCGTCAAGTTCATTTCACTTACGAAAAGCATTTTCAATTGCTAAGGCAAGAGCAATTAACGCCGTACGTATTGACCTTAATAACGATTATCGCAATACAGTTTTATTATCATCATTAGGCAGAAGTGGCAGCACTTTGCTTTCTAATATTATTAATTACAACAATGACTACAGAATTATATTCGAGCCATTTAAACATGAACGGCTAAAGTTTGTTGAACACTTAGTTTATCCAACATACATATATCCGAATAATAGCAGTGCAGAAATAATTAATCCCATGCAGAAAATTTTTGGCGGTAAAATAAGAAGTTGGTGGACAGATAAGCCAAACGAAAAATTGTTTTCTTCAAAGCGTTTAGTTAAAGCCATACGTACTAATTTGATGTTAGAATGGATAAAAAAAAACTATTCAGAAATACCTATAATACTTTTAATAAGAAATCCTTTTGCAGCAATTGAATCATGGATGAGAGCTGACTGGGGTTATCTCAATCCCAAGAAAAGAACATTTGAACAACGAGAATTGTTAGAACCATTACTTCCCGAAAATACCTTTGATAGATATGAAGCTGCTAAAGGAGCTCTTTTTAATCATTTTTATAACTGGTGCATTAATTATTATGTACCACTAAAAAATTTTCGCAATAACGAAGCATATATTACCTTTTACGAAAGCTATTTAGAAAACCCATCCGTAGAAGTAAAAAAGTTATTCAGTTTCTTGAATAAGCCTTTTAAAGAAAAAGCGTTAAGCAAATTAAATGAGCTTTCGTTTACCACCCGTAAAGACAGTCCCTTACGGAAAGGCGAAAACACTATCCTGTCATGGAAAAAAAAATACACTAAGGAACAAATAATTTCCTGTATGGATATATTATCTGAGTTTAAATTGGACGGAATATACGATTATTGCGGGTCGGGGTTACCACAGAATAATATAAAAAATTGGTAATAACACAAACTCAAAAATAAACTTATATAATTGTTTTCTTTGAATTATGTTTTATAAAAACAAAACCAACACTATCTATTATAAGCTTGGGGCAATAATATTCTATATGGTGTTATTGTTACCGTCTTGCAAAAAGGAAATTATTGTAAATGATGTGGGGAAATCGTTTAACTATAGTCCGCAGGAAATTGCTCAGGGTGTAAACTTAGGAAACGTATATAATACTGTAAATTTTGCAGCATTTACTGATATTGTGAATTATGATAGTACATGGTACATTGTTTTTAGAGCAGGAACCAAACATGTGGGTGGTCTAAATGGCGAAATTAAAATTTTAAAAAGTAAAGATGCTATAACTTGGACGGTGGAAGAGATAATCAATAATGATTCTTTGGATTTAAGAGATCCAAAGTTTGTCTTAGATACTTTAAGCAATATTTTGTACTTTAATTACTCTGGAACAAAGCCGGGAACGAAGGGAACCTTATATGAGTTTATAACCTCATATGATGAGTTAAGTAAAAAATGGAATTATCCCCGCCAACTTAAATATGATAGCTTAAATGGCAGCCAGTTTTTGTTCTGGCGGTTGACCTATTCAAAAGGAAAAACATATTCTGCTGCATATCATGTACCTATTCTTGGAGGTTATGTAAATGATGATATTTGTTTATTTGATAACGTAAATGATTTTACGCAGTATACGGCGATGGGGAAATTAGATCTCGGTAATTCACCAAGTGAAGCCACAATACGTTTCAGTGAAACTGGCGACTTGTATTTTTTAATAAGGCGTGAAACGGCGGATGTAGCATTAGGATATTCAACTTCTGCTAATTACACAAATGTAAAATGGTTATCCAACCCGCTATCAGTAAGATTGTCTTCACCTAACTTTTTATTTTATAATGATAAGCTATTAATATCGGGAAGAGACCAGGTCGATTTAAAGTTTAAATTCTTTTCTTATAATTTAAATACCAATAAAGTTGAAAAAACATTCGTCTTTCCATCGGGAGACGAAACTGGCTACGCGGGCATGAGCTTTAATCCCGCAAATAAAGATGAACTTTTTATGAGTTATTATGTAATTGATGGAGAGGAAAGTTTCATTAAGCTTGTTAGAATGGACTTAAAAACTTTTCTTCAATAGTATTTTAAGGATTTTAAATTTTATTAAAATAATTCGTAAAAAACACTTAATTCTTTGTCTCAATGAATTAGATTCAAAAGATGTTTTATATAAACGAACAGCTTCTTTAAAATTTTTCATTCTTTCATAAACAATAGCACAGTAATAATTCTTAATAATGTATGCCTGTTTATGATATTCTACTTTTAGTTTAGGTAAATACTTTTCGAAAACAATATTGATTTTATTCAATTGTGAAAAAGAATTTTCTGTCATATTGGATGCATGAATTCTGTACTTACCAAGTGTTTTATTAATGAATTTAAATCTCTCGGTTATTAGCGATGTTTTTAACCACAAGTCAAAATCATCTAATCCACCAATAGAGGCATTTTCTTCAAAGAAACCACCCACTTTAAAAAAAATACTTTTACGAATTAGAGAACCTGATAATGGAATATTGTTTCCCCTTATCATTAGATCTCTAAAAGCAGGTGCTTTTAATTGTTTAGAAGGGATTGTAATTCTATAAAATGGTCTGCCTTCTCCAAAATATTTTAGTTTATGATAAACAATATCATTGTCATTCAAAAACTGTAAACATGTTTTTAATTTATTTTTTGTCCATATGTCATCAGAATCTAAAAAACAAAGCCATTCGGCAGCAGCAAGCCTTGCAGCAACATTTCTAGGCTTACCGGGAAAACCTGAGTTTGGAATTTTTAAATATTTTATATCAATAAGATTGATAAACTCATTTATTACATCAGCGGTATTATCTGTTGAACCATCATCGACGATTATGGTTTCAAAATTTTTATGAGTTTGAGCTACTAAGGAATTGAGGCATTCACGCAAATATTTTCCACGATTATATGTCGCTATGATAACTGAAAAATCAAACATACAACGGTTTAGTTTTCGGCAATGTTAGAGTTTTTTTTCTTTTGTTTATTAATGGCTATCTTGTTTGGCTTTCAGCCATTCACAAGTTCAGTTTCCATGCCAAGCGCAGTAAGAGTTCCATTACTATTGCTGTGTACTTTTCTAACAATCGTTTTTTCCTTTAAGAAAAAAAAGGTTTTTTACTTTTTATTGATTGGAGGAGTTGCATTTATTGCTTTTACTTATGTATGGTTGCGCAGTTCACCTCAATCACTTTCAGATATTATTTATGTAATAGTTCTGATCATATTCACATTTTGCCTGTATAATTTTTTAAAAAGAGCGCCTAAACTGTTTTGGTTTATATGTATGTTTTGGCTGCTTTTTATTTTATTTGTTTCCGTTTTTTCTATTGCATCATTTGTTGCTTTCAATTTTCATTTAGCCCCTTATAAAGAAACAATTATCGGTCCTTACGACTATTATTACAATCCAATTTTTGGATATATTCATTTAAAAGCTTTTGAAACTACTTCGTGGGGCAGATCTTGTTATTTTATGTTAGAGCCCAGTTATCTCGCATTTTTTTTAACAACTAACTATTTTTTTATTGATTCTTTTCCTGTTAACCCTGCGATGAAATTTGCCAGTAAATTAATTGTCTTTGCAGGCGCAATGAGTACTGTGTCCACAGGCGCTTGGGTAGTATTTGGTTTAATGTTTGGTATATCCATAGGTTATTGGCTGATAAGTCGTGTTATTAGAAACAGGAAAGTTACCAACATGATTATTTTGGGTTTTATTATAGTGCTTTTAATAGGCATTTTTTCTATACCAAAGGAAGAAATGATAAACATGCTAGGCACTTCTTCTCTTTCGGATCGTGAAAGTAGAATGGGAGAAAGCTTATTAGTATTGGCAGGGTCTGATATTCCGCATATTTTATTTGGAAATTCTCCCGCTTATATGGAAAAAGTTTTTGGGCATGCTGAATCTGACCAATTTTTTAAGCTGATAGTTGAGGAAGGTATTTTTATAACGTTAATAGTAGTCGCCTTTGTAATTTATTGTACCAAATTCAACTTTAAGTATATGATGGCAGTGCTTATTTTTTTAAATAGTGTTGTTTTAATGTGGACGCCTTTATTCTGTGTTAATATAGTTCTTTGCAGAATTTTAACCGAACCTAAAAAATTAATCAATTATAAAAGTATGTAATGAAAGCAAAACATGCATTAAACTCCTGCAGCATTTTTTTATTTATTCTTTCTGTTTTTGCGGATGTTAATTGCACCGGTCAATCAATAATGTTAACAGACAATGGATCATCTTCGTATAAAATCGTAGTTTCTTCTCTTAGTCAATCATCTTATTTAACAGCACAAAAACTAAGCAGCTTTATTAAACAAATTTCCGGTGCTGCTCTGCCTGTTGCAAATGATGATGTTCATCCACAAGAAAAAGAGATTATCATTGGCAATAACAAGCACATAAATGCATTGCATCTTAATATTGATCTTTCTAAGATTAACAATGATGAGTATGTAATAAAAACTTTTGGCAATACCATTTTATTATATGGCAAGAACGATTCAGATGCTACAAGTTGTGTTTATTGGTTTCTTCAAAAATATCTTGGTTGCAATATGCTTTCATCAGATGTTACCGTTATACCACATATAGCAGCCATAACACTTCCTGCGATTAATGATGATTATTCGCCATCGTTCACGTACAGAGATCTTTATTACAAAGATGCTTACGATTCTATGTATACAAAGTTTAACCGCATAGATCATTTTAATGCAGGAGGGCAAAATCGTAAATGGGGAGAAATATGGTCTTCTTCATTTAATTATGTAATTCCACCGAAAAAATATTTTGCGACACACCCGGAATGGTTTGCATTAAATGACAAAGGTCAGCGCATACCGGACCAGCTTGATGTGACAAACGAAGAGATGTTCAAAGAGTATGTGAAGAACATGAGAACACTAATGCAAAGGTTTCCGAACAGCAAGATTTGGTCAGTAGCCGCAAACGACGCAGCAGTTCCCAATTATTGCAAGTGCAGTAATTGTGAAGCCATTAATAAAAGGGAAGGTACACCCATGGGAGCATTGCTAACTTTTGTAAATAAGGTTGCTGCTAAGTTTCCTGATAAGATCATCGCTACGCAGGCTTATATGTTTTATGAAGAGCCCCCTAAAACAATTAAGCCGGCCTCAAACGTTATGATTGTAGAATGCGGATCTTATTTACTGAATCATGCAGTGCCTTACGAAACTTCCAAAGCATCAGATGCAATAACATACAGAAGACGGCTAAATGGATGGCTTGCAATTACCAGGAATGTAAGGGTTTGGGACTATGTTACCAACTACATTTCACTGTTATGTCCATTTCCAAACATAGATGTACAGCAAAAAAACCTTCAGTATTTTGCAAGACTGGGAATTAAAGACATGTTTATGCAAGGAAATATCGGAAAAGGCGGCCAATTAGCGGAATTACGCGCTTATATTTTATCGAGATTATTATGGAACCCCAATGTTAATATCAACGACATAATGAATGTATTTCTTAATAATTATTACGGAAAAGCTGCTCCGAATATTAAAAGCTATCTATCATTATCTACTTCTTCGTTGTTAAAATCAGGAATTCCGCTGTCAGTACATGACAGTGTGAGTAATCATTTTAATGGGTTTTTATCACCTAATATGCTTATTCAGTATAATCATATTTTTGATAATGCTGAGCAAGCTGTACAAAATAATCCTGTACAGCTTGAGCATGTTAAAGCGGCAAGACTTCCTGTAACATACGCCACACTTGAAGCGGTTAAAGCTTCAGTTACAAAAAATAAAAATGTGATGAATGTTTTAAGAGCCGCAACTAATAAAAAAATGCAGGATGTACTTACAGAATTTATCCAAGAATGTAAGAAAAATGGTATAGCAAATGTATCGAGTTCTGTAACGGTGGATAATTATGAGGCGAGCCTAATGAACTACATTAAGTGATAAAATTTAAAAATCTGATTTTCGAGTCGCCATTAGTAACAATAGGATTACCATTTTATAATGATGCATCAACACTTGAACTTGCAATTAAATCTGTCCTTGCACAAACATATCACAACTGGGAATTAATATTGGTTGATGATGGTTCATCTGATGGTTCATTTAATATTGCAAATAAAATTACAGACAAACGTGTTCGTCTTATTTCAGACGGAGAAAATAAAGGTTTGATATTTCGACTTAATCAAATTGCTTCTTTAGCTAATGGAAAATATCTTGCGCGAATGGATGCAGACGATTTGATGGATCCGACAAGAATAAAAAAGCAAATTGAATTTTTGGTAAATAATCCTGATGTGGATTTGGTAGATACAGGTGCATATTCCATTTATAGAAATGAAATACCAAAAGGAAAGCGGGGTTTAAATGATATTAATACTAATAAGAAAGAAGTTATAAAGCATGCGGTGCTTCTGCATGCAAGTGTGGCAGGTAAAAAAGATTGGTTTTTAAATAACCCTTATGATGAACAATATTTGAGGGCGGAAGATTATGAACTTTGGTGCCGAACGTTTAGCTATTCAAAATTTAGCAGGATAAAAGAGCCGCTTTACATTGTGCGCGAAGGCAAGATCAATATAAGAAATTATTTAAAAAGCTCTAAAACCATACGAAAAATTGTAAAGAAATATGGACCAGGGATTCTATCTTTTTTCGACTTGAATAAAACGCTTTTTGTATTAAGGTCTAAGGAATTTATTTACCAGCTTTTCTCAATTTTTAATGCGCATCATGTGTTAGTAAATACAAGAAATAAAAAACTAACTAATGAAGAAAAGAATCATGTTACAGCAATAATAAATCAAATAAAAAAAACAAAAGCTAATTAGCGTTGCTAAATGAACACAATAATATTAGTTTCTAATACATCTTGGTATTTATATAATTTCAGGTTAGGCGTAATACGTCTTTTTCAACAAAAAAAATTTCAGATAATATGTATTGCTAATTATGACGAGTATAGCGAAAAATTAATTAAAGAAGGCGTTGTCTTTATTAAATCATCTCTTGCAAATAAAGGACTCAATCCATTTCAGGATATTAATTATTTTACCTTTTTGTTAAAGCATTACCGCAAAATAAAACCTTGTTTAATTTTCCACTATACCATTAAACCCAATATTTATGGCAGTGTAGCCGCAAAATTGGCCGGTATAAAATCCATAGCAATTGTATCAGGTGCCGGTTATGTTTTTCACAATAAAAATGTATTAAATTTAGTAACAAAGAAGCTCTATGGTTTAGCGGCTAAGGCCAGTTCTGAAGTTTGGTTTGTAAATAAAGAAGATTGTGCAATGTTTGTGGCACAAAAAATAGTGAAAAAAGAAAAAACAAACATATTACCAGGCGAAGGCATAAACACAGAAATATTTAAACGGGATGAGCCTTACCCTATGAATGGTGAAAAATTTATTTTTTTGTTAGCAGGAAGAA